>JAYVUQ010000510.1:0-4154 GCA_043787785.1 Bryobacteraceae bacterium | reverse complement strand
CTCATCGCGGCCGGCCTGACCAACTACCGCTTCCAGATCGTCGGCCAGGGCGGGGAACGCGAGTGGCTCGAGCAGAACCTTCGTCAGGCTAATTTCTCCGGCGTTCTCCGCGGCGAGGATCTCGCTACCGCCTACGCCAACATGGACCTGTTCCTTTTCCCCTCCCGCACCGACACCTTCGGTAACGTCATTCAAGAGGCCCTCGCCTCCGGAGTGCCCGCGGCCGTCTTTGCTGAAGGTGGCCCCAAGTTCCTCGTCGAACCCGGTGAAACCGGCATCCGCGCCGACACCGACGCCGAATTTGTCCAACAGGTCGTAGCTCTCGTCCGAGCCCCCCTGACACTCTCCTCCCTCCGCCCCAAAGTGCTCGCCCAGAAGTTAGACCGCACCTGGGACGCAGTCTTCGAAGACGTCTACGCCGCCTATCGCGAAGCACACCATCCGCGGACGCAGTGAGCGGTAGGACGGACCTCCCGGTCTGTCCACATGGCACCTGAGATTCCGACGGCCTCGGTGTGTTTTCGACAGAGCGGGCCAAATCCCAACGCCAAACGCAAAAAGGCGGCCCCCAAGGACCGCCTTTTTGCTACGAAGCGAGAGGTTGCCTTAGAATCCCAGCCGGATTCCGAGACGAATCTCGCGCGGGCTTTGATAGGCGCCCGTGCCACCCGCGCGGTAGTTGCCGCCGGGCAACCCGTAGATCGGGTTGTACGGCACACCCCCGCCGAGCGTGATGAGCTTTCTCGGATCATAGCCAGCAAAAAAGCCGCCCGGCTTGGCGTCGGGGTTAATCCCAACGGCGCCGGCGCGGTTGTACTGGGTGGCGCGAGCAATGACCGACGCTTGATTGAGAATGTTCACCGCATTGGCATCGAGCCGCAGGGTGACGCGTTCGGTCATTTTGATGGTGTGCGAGACGCTGAGGTCAGTCTGGGTGAGCACCGGCACCCGGCCCAGATCGCCGCGCCCGTAGGGAAAGGTCGGTGCCGACAGGTAGATAAGCGTCGTCGAATCCGGAGTGCCGCTGTACGCGATTTGGTTGACGCCGAAGAACGTGCTCCCCGCTTTGGTCTTCAGCTCATAAGCAACGAAGGCCTTAAAGGTGTGCGGGCGATCGGTTCCCAAACGGCCGAACGTAGTCTTCTGGCTGCCCGTGGCGTCGAAGTAGTAGTAGGGCAGGTCGAACGCGCGGCTGACGCCGGGATCCGAACGGCCCGATTCATCCGAGTTCGCTGAACCGGAGTAGTTGCCATAGAGGCGGCTATAGGTGTAGCTCGACATCGCCTGGATGTTGCGGAGGAAGCGGCCTTCGAGCCGGAACTCCACGCCATCGTATTGGCGTTTGGCTTCGGGAACCAGGAACGTTTTGCCGTCCGGAGTCTTACCATCGTAGATCTTCAGCGGGTCCTTGCGGGTAAGGCCAAAGCCAGGGTTACCGATGATGTATTGCTCGTTCTCGTCGGCATCCAAGACGCCGATGTCTTCGATACCCTTCAAGAGGTCCTTGCGCGAGTACCGAACGCTCGCCACCAGTCTCGAGGAGATCTGGTGCGCAACACTGGCCGTAAACTCCCGCGAGGTGTATGGCTTGATAGCGGGGTCAATGCCCTCAATCTCGCCTTTGGCATTGATCGGGAGGGTGCGGTTATCGTACTTGGTGATCAACGCCCCGCCCGCGCCCGGGCTGTTGAGCCCCAGGGCCAGGACGTTGGGGTTATCCAACTTATACACATTGCTCACCCAGAAGTCGCCGCCGAAGCTGCCGCGGGCTAACTCATACTTGAGGACGTCGTAGTAGATGCCAAAACTGCCGGCCACCTTCCATTTGCCATCGCCCAATACGTCCCAGGACGCGCCCAAACGCGGCGCGAGCTTATCGCCCCAGTTGAAGCGGATGGGATCCTGCACTTTGCGGCCAGCCACTTCCGCCTTGTAAGGCGGCAGGAACTCGCTCTCCAGCCGGAGGCCAATGTTGAGCGTGAAGTTCTTGTGAACCTGCCACTGATCCTGCACGTAGAAGCCCTGGTTGGTACTGTGGACCTTGCCCAGGTTGCGAACGCCATCTTCCCAGATGTAGTAGCCGTAGGCGCCAGCTTGGTCCCGGATGCTGCCACGGTTATACTTGTCGCCCCAGAAGATGCCGAAGCGTCCATTCGGATACAGCGTCTCCACATCGTTGGCCACGCGGGCATTGGCGTACCCAAACTTCAGGATGTGGGACTGCCCAAACACGTTGGCGATATAACTGGAATCGAGGTATACGTTCTTACGCGAGGTGATATCCCGGTTCGTGAGAAGGTTGCTGGAGATATTGCGGAACCCGTTGGCCCCTTGATTGCCGACGGGCACCGGCAGTGCCGCCGCGGCGGAGGCCGTGTTGTAGGTGATGAAGGGATCACCGGGCAGCCCGTAGTTGCCGATCTTGTCGTTCTGATATTTATAGCCCAATCGACCGCTGACCAACCAGCGGCTGGTGATGGTGTAGTTGGCCCCAACGCTGAAAGTCTGCGAGGGCTGGTAGCCGCCTAGCACGCTTTGGTCATTTGAAGGTGCAGCGATACGGATGTCCTGGGTAGGCAGGACGCCCTTCTGGCGCAGTGGGCTCCAAACCCACGAACTGTAAACTTGCAGCTTGGAGACCGGGCTCCAGTCCACCCGGTTCAGCATGTAGTGGCGGATGTCTTCGCGATTGAAGGTCCGCGCGCCCGCCGTGTAGGCGATGTTGCGCTCCCGCCGTTCAAACTCCGGCATATAACTCGTGCGGAAAAAAACCCGGTTCTTCCAGATGGGGCCGGAGAGATCCACGCCTGGATACAGAATCCGCGAACTATCCTCTTTAGGGGCGAAGAAGTCGGCCAAATTGGCGCTGGCGGGCGAACGCTGCCAGTAGCCGCGCGGCCGCGGGTTCAATTGATTGCTGGTGAACTGCGTCTGCAGGAAACCATGGAAGTCATTGGCCCCGCCTTTGGTCACCACGTTAATGACGCCACCGGTGGCGCCGCCGAACTCGGCGCCAAAGCCCGAGCTCTTGATTTGGATTTCTTGAATGAACTCGAACGGGATCGAATTCTGCACCCGCAACGAGCCGTTCCGCACATCCGAAGTATCGATGCCGTCAATGAGGAAGGCGTTTTCGGAGCCCGATGCGCCGTCTACCTGAAAGCCGCCGACGCCGGCGCTGCCGTTCTTCACCTCCGCACGCACACCGGGTGCCATGGCCAGCAACGTGTGAAAATTGCGGCCCTTGGGCAGGGCGTCAAAAGACGCAGCCGTGATGTTCGTGGAGGTCTGTGCCGAAGTGGGGTCCAGCGATACCGCCGACTCAGTCACTTCCACTACTTCGCTCACCGCACCCACCTTCAACGACGCCGTGATGACGATCGCCGACCCGAGCCTCACCTCGAGGCTCCGCTGCGTAAACCGCGAAAAGCCTTCCTTACTGACGCTCAAGCTGTAGGTTCCTGACGGAACCCGCTGGAAAAAGAACTTTCCCTGCGCGTCAGCCGTCGTCTGCAGCGGACGCGGCAACGTAGCGCTCGTCAGTTCCAGCTTGGCGGCCGCAACAGCGGCACCCGTCGGGTCGGTGACAGTGCCGGAGATCGATCCATAGTTTTCCTGCCCGAACATGCCGAAGGCGGCGGTGAAGAGCAAGAAGAAAGTCTGTACTAATTGGCTTCCCCGGTTGCGGGGTGTTGTAGTTTTCATTTCGCGAAATTCCCTTTCCCTGTGAATTACTGAAATAGTGTACGAATGTAGTTTCAAGTCGGATTTGGTAGCTGTGAGGCTCCCGATTGGGCCAATATTTTCGGTTGCGCCATTTGCCAGCTTGCCCCATGGCGGGGAGGCATCGCCCGACGCGGGGCTGCCTGCTGGTCCGATGCTGCTGGGCGCCCGGCAAGTGCGGACTTCCGAAAAAAAGTTGTCGTGAGGGAACCTCCTGAGGATTCAGGTGGTCAAAGGAAACCTTTTGGGCGACAAGACGGTTTGTGAGCTTCGTCGGCGAACAAACCATCAGCGATCCTATGATCGGTCCCTCTAACTCCTGCTCAAGCGTTGGTACTGCGAGAGCCTAACTGATCGTTACAGTACCATGATTGCCCTTCGTTATAAAGGCTTCGGGATGGGACTATAAGGGGTTTTGCCCCGAAATTCGA
>JAYVUQ010000509.1:0-2936 GCA_043787785.1 Bryobacteraceae bacterium | reverse complement strand
GAAGCGGTCAAACACTTGCCTGCCTCCACGCCCAGGCTACTCGCCCCAGACCTCTACGGCGGCTACCTCATTTATCGCTTCGCCGGCCAACGCCCCGTCTTCTTCGATGGCCGAAGCGACTTCTACGGCCTCGCTTTTATGCGCCGATATATCGACTTAGTCGAGGTTCGCCCCGGTTGGGCCGCACAATTGGACGCCTGGAAATTTACGCACGCTTTGCTCCCTAATCGTTACTCCCTAATCCCGGCGCTCGAAGCGCGCGGCTGGAAGAAAATTTACACAGATCGCACCGCGACGATTCTCGAAAAGGATAAATGAGAGAATAATGGATCGACAGAAACTCTTATTGGTATTTGGCGGATCCTGGCTAGTCGCCGGCTTACTCGCGTGGTTCCTCTATTCCACTGCCAGTAGCTCCAAATTGACTAAGCTCAAGCCGCTCATGGCCGCCGCCCGCGACTTACCAGCCGGTACCCGCCTCAAGAAATCCGACCTCAAGAAAGTCAGCGTGCCCGACCGCGATTCTCCTTCCGGCGTCTATCTCGCCGAAACCGAACTCCTCAATCGCGCTCTGCTCTTTCCCGTCGTCGCCAACGAGGTTCTTACCGCCGGAAAAATCGCTTCCATTGCCGGAGTGGAGGGTGTTCCCTCCATTATTCCTGCCGGTTACCGTGCCGTCTCCGTCCTGGTCTCTGATGCTTCCAGTGCCGCCGGTCTCATCCTTCCTCGCGCCCACGTCGACGTCATTTGTTCCCGCACCGGCAGCCTCAACGAAGCCGTCTCGAATCTGATCCTGCAAGACGTGCAAGTACTCAGCGTCGGTCGCGTTACCGAGTTACAGATGG
Organism: Bryobacteraceae bacterium; assembly: GCA_043787785.1. GTDB lineage: Bacteria > Acidobacteriota > Terriglobia > Bryobacterales > Bryobacteraceae > JALHNI01. The sequence continues at coordinate 2,091 of JAYVUQ010000509.1, read as the reverse complement.
CTGCCCCCGACGCCAAAGGCTCTTCGGTCGCGGTGAACCCCAGCACCGGCACCCAGCGGGCAGTTACTCTGCTGGTGACTCCCGAGGATTCTTCAAAACTCGAAATGGCGAAGAATAACGGTAAGATTTCGCTCTCCCTGCGCAATCCCAGCGATTCCGGCCGCCTCGATAACCCCACCCCCACCACCGGCGAAGTCATTGACCCGTTGATGGGCGACCGCCGTAGCCGCATGCAACAACTTCGCAATCGCCAAGGCCCCTCTCGTGGCGGCCCCAACGTTGACCTCCGCGATGATCGCGCCTGGGCCCGCCTCGTCAATGGTGACGAAGGTCCCGCCGCGCCCAAGCCTCCCAAGGTCGAAAAGAAAGAGCCACCCGCCAAGCCCAAGCGAGTGGTAGACGTCTACCGTGGCGACAAACATGTGCAGGAGATTTTTCAACCCGAATGAACCGTCGAGCCGTTAGTTTATTCATCCTCGCCGCCGCTGCCGCCATTTACATGGTGGCCCAACCGGCAGTGGAAAAAGAGATCACTCTCGTCCTCGGCAAGGGCGAGTTAATGCAGTACAAAAGCGATATCAACAAAGTCGTCATCGCCGAACCCAAAATCGCCGATGCCCTCGTCGTCTCCCCCACCGAAGTGATGGTCAACGCCAAAGGTGTCGGCCACACCACCCTCGTGGTCTGGGAATCCAATACCACCCCCGTCAAATACAACATTAACGTGGTCGCCGATCGCGCCCCCATCGATAACTTCCAAAACGAATTGGCTATTGAAATGAAGGCCCTCGTCCCCGATGGCGGTGTTTCCTTCAACGGTAACTCTGAACTCATCGTCCTCACCGGCAAAGTTTCCAACGCCGATTTCTCTCAACGCGCTGAAGCCTTGGCCGCCACCCGCGCCAAGAAAGTAATTAACCTTCTCGAAGTGCCCGCCTTGCCGGACCCCCGGCAGATCATGTTACAAGTAAAGTTCGCCTCGGTTGACCGCGTCGGTCTCAGTGAACTAGGCTTCAACCTCTTTAGCCGCAACGGCAACACGCTCGGCGCCTTGGGCACCCAGCAATTTCAAGGTCCCCGCTTTTCGCAGTTGCAATTCCAGAATGGCGAATTCTCTAACTCCACCGTCAATTTCGCCGACTTGCTTAACTTATTCGTCTTCCGTCCCGACCTCAACATCGGTGCCACCATTCGCGCCATGCAAAGCAAGAATCTGCTCCAGATCCTTGCCGAACCCAATCTCATCACTCTCGAAGGCAAAGAAGCTAGCTTCGTCGCGGGCGGTGAGTTTCCCTTTCCTATCTTGACCGCCACCACCACCGGCGGTGCCATCTCACCGGTGGTCACCGTGCAATTCAAGCCCTTTGGCGTGCAATTGCGCTTCACTCCCACGGTCACGCCCTCCGGCACTATTCATCTCAAAGTAGTGCCCGAAGTCAGTGCGCTCGATTACTCCAATTCGGTCACCGTCCAAGGCGTCCTCATCCCCGCCATCTCCACCCGCCGCGCTCAAACCGAAGTCATCTTGAAAGACGGCGAAAGTTTCGCCATCGCCGGACTCATCGATAATCGCGTCGTGCAGACCCTTTCCCGCGTCCGCGGCCTCGGCGACCTACCCATCATCGGTAACCTCTTCCGCAGCCGCTCCACGCGTAAGTCCACCGACGAGTTACTCGTCGTCATCACTCCTCGTTTCGTCCGCCCGGTTGGCCCGGACGAAGCTCCGAAATTGCCCGAAACCACTGAAACCTGGCTCCCTACCATCAAGGAGCAGCGGGAGTCTCATGAGCGATGCGCTGCTGCTTCTCACTGGGCATCGCAGCAATGGTTCGCATGTTGTGCAGCCGGTCGGCCAGCTTGATGATGAGCACGCGCAGGTCGCGTGCCATAGCCACCAGCATCTTGCGCATGGTGGCGGCCTGCTGCGCCTCCTTCGAGTCGAACTGCAGGCGCTCGAGCTTGGTGACACCGTCGACGATCTGCGCAACCTCGGGGCCGAAGCCCTTCTCCACATCGGCGAGGGTGATCTCGGTGTCCTCAACGGCATCGTGCAACAGTGCCGCCGCAAGCGAAATCTCGTCAAGGCCAAGG
>JAYVUQ010000508.1:0-6285 GCA_043787785.1 Bryobacteraceae bacterium | reverse complement strand
GCGGCATGTCACGCGGCTGCAGACGATCGGCACCTTGCCAGTATAGATGCGCGGACAGCAGATGGCTTGGCTCATCCACGGTGATGCCGAGCGCACCGGCTTGGTGGAACAAGGCGGCGGCCAGCGCGGCCAGAATGGCCACCAGCAGCGAGTATTCGATGGCAGGCTTCAAACTCTGTATTATAGAGCGTTGCCGGAGAGTTTCCAGATTCTATTAGGGGCGGCGTTTACGCTGCTGGCTTGCGGAGCATTGGGGTACGCGGCGTTGGCTTGGCTGCGGATTGGCTGCTCGCGGGGCGAAGCCTGGTCGATGAGCTTACTGGTGGGTGCGGCGTTGTTTTCCACGGTCGTGTTGGGTGTGGGATTGGCGGGCGGCGCGCGACGGCCCGTGTTGTTGATGATCGGTTTGCTGGCGCTGGCGAGCCCGTGGTGCACGCCCGCGTTGGTGACCCATCGCTCAAGTAAGCCCCTGGGCTGGTTGGCGGGCGGGGCGATGTCGGCCTATGGCTTCGTCTACCTGATGCACGCGTGGGCGCCGGAACTGAGCCCCGATGGCATGGCTTATCACGTGTCCTTGCCGACGCAGTACTTGCGCGACGGGCGCGTGGGGTTCATCGTTACCAACATCTACGCGCAACTGTCGCAAGCGATGGAGATGCTTTACCTGCACGCCTTCGCCTTCGGCAAGCACTCGGCCACCGCCATCGTTCACCTGGCGTTTCTGTTTGTGCTCTTGGCCTTGATGCGCGCCTATGCGGTGCGCGCCGGTATCCCCTCGGCCGCAGGATTGCTGGTCTTGGCCAGCCCCGTCGTCGGGATCGATGCGGCCAGCGCTTACAATGACGTGGCCCTGGCCGCCGCGCTCTTCGCCGGGTTCTGGATGATGGAGCGTTGGCGTGAGGAAGAGGACGATCGGCTCTTGTGGGTCGTAGGGCTGATGGCTGGCCTGACGTTTGCTTTGAAATACACGGCCTTTCTGGCTCTGCCGTACGCGCTCCTCTGCCTGGGGCGCAAGGTGAGCTTAGCGCGCTTGGGCCGGATCATTGCCGCGGCTAGCGTCATGATTTTGCCGTGGCTGGTGAAGAACATCGTGTTTACGGGCAATCCGGTGACGCCGTTTGCCAACGCCTGGTTTCCGAACGACGTCTTCGATCCGGCGCTGGAAGGCGCGTATCGCGCCTATCTGGGCTTTCATGCGGACCAGCCCCGGCTAGCGCAAATTCCCTACGAGGTGTTGGTGGGAGGCTTCGGGTTGGGCGGCTTGTTGGGACCAGTGTTCTATCTAGCGCCATTGGTGCTCCTATCGCGCTGGCGTTTTGTGTGGCCGGTTTTGTTGTTCGCGGGGCCGTTTTTGCTCAACCTGGGCGCACGCTTTCTGATCCGCGGGTTGCCTTTCGTTTCCGTGGGTATGGCGCAGGTGCTGGGACGGTTTCGCGGCCTCTGGCCCGCCGTCATGGTGCTGCATCTGGTGCTGAGCTGGTATCAAGTAACGCACGCTTACGCGCACAAGTATTCCTGGAACATCAAGGAACTGAACTGGCGCGCGGCGCTGCGGATCGAGACGGAGGCGCAGTATTTGGGGCGCAAGTTAGTGGAGTATCCGATGTTTGCTGCGCTGCAAGGTTTGCAGGGCGGAACTGTGCATGGCGGCGCTGTGCTAACGTATGCGCAGTTCTCCGATAGCTACGCTGGCGTGGACATGATCACGGGCACGCTGTCACGGCGGGGCGTTGAAATGCGCGAGATGCTATGGGCGGCCCGGGCGACAAGCGGTTACCCGGTTGAGGGCTGGCAGTTTTGGTTTCCGCAGCGGCGTTTGAGAGGGGTTCGCGTGAGCGAGCAGTTGCTGGGTGAACCGTCTTTGCTCGCGACCGAGATGCGCGTGTATCACCTGCTGGAGGAATTGCCTTTGTCGCGCGCTGTGGTGAACACTGAGCCGCGCTCAGAGGAGGCGCGTTTTTTGGTGGACGGGAACCCGTTGACGCGTTGGCGAGGCGATCAGGACCCCGGCCGCCGGGGAGCGATTGAGGCTACCTGGGCGTCTTCCAAGCTCTTAAGCCGCATCGTCTTGCAGGGTGCGCCGGACATTCCGCTCAAGGTGGAGGGGCTCTGCGAGGACGGGCAGTGGCGGGAGTTGAGCGTGAAGGGCGAGCGCAACTGGTTTCCACGGGGCGACTGGCGGCGCGATGCGACCAAGGCTCTGCGTCAGCAGGGCGTGCGCTGGGTGATGCTGAGGCGCGATGACATTGCTCGCGCCGAGATGGAGGCTGATCCGCAGGCGTGGGGCGCACGGCTCATGGCGCAGGCCGGCGGCCAGTGGCTCTTCGAATTGGACTAGTGGTAGCGCCAGCGGTGTGGTTGGTACCACCGGCAATCCCGGCCACTGACTCGGCGCTCAGGTTGCTTCCCAGCAGAGCCTCCCGCAGATGACTGTCGTATTGGCTCGGGTGACAGAATCGCTGAGCACTACAGTGAAACCCAGAGGGCTTGACACCCGTCCAGGAATAGGTAAAGATCTCGACAAGGAGAACCAGATGCGCACATTTGTGACTTGGACCGTGGCGGCGTGTGTTGTCGGCTCAATTTTCGGAACAGTGTTTACCGGCACATTGATGGCCCAGAACGTGGTCACCGCTAAGGCCGGTCTAGTGCATTACCTCGAAGGTGATGTGACGCTCGATAGCGCCATGTTGAGCACCAAGCCCGGCAAGTTTGCCGAGATGAAGAAGGGCTCTGTTTTAAAGACCTTGGAAGGCCGCGCCGAAGTGCTGCTGGCTCCTGGATCGTCGGTGCGCCTAAGCGAGAATTCGGCTTTACAAATGAGGGCCACCAGCTTGGAAGATACGCGCTTTGCCATTACCGCCGGTTCGGCCATGGTGGAAGTCGGCGATCTAGACAAGCTGATGTCGATGGTGGTGACCGTCGGCGGCTCCGAAGTGACGCTGCGCAAGAAGGGTCTGTACCGGTTTGAAGCCGAGCCGGCATCCTTACGGGTTTTTGAAGGCGAAGCCTCGCTATCTGACGACGGCAGGTCGACGATGATCGGCCGGGGGCGCGTGGCGTCGTTGGGTGCTGGCGGCGAGCGAGTGGTGGCGAAGTTCGATGCCAAGGACGGCGACGAGCTCTATCGCTGGGCGAAACGCCGCAGCTATTCGATGGCCATGGCCAATCTGTCCGCCGCCAATTCCATGCACACCCAGGGCGTCAGCTTCAGTCCGGGCATGATGGGCATGGGTGCAGGCATGGGCATAGGCGGTTGGATGTATAACCCCTATTTCGGTATGTTCACTTACATCCCGACGCGCGGCATGTATCAAAGCCCGTGGGGCTTTGGCTACTACAGCCCGCGCATGGCTTACGAATATATCGCCTATGCGAACAATCCACGGAGCGGATTTCAGGGCGGTGGTGGTAACCAGTCCTCGGCATATTCGGGATATCAGGGTACGGGCCGTATGAATACAAGCTATGACTCAAACCTGGGCTACTCGACGTCGGCGACTCGGTCTTCCGGCGGCTACTCTGGTGGCGCGACAAGTCCGGCAGCCACGGGCGGTGACTCTGGCATGCGCGGCGGCGGCGGTGGCGGTGCGGTGAGCGCTCCGGCGGCCAGTGGTGGCGGCGGCGGTGTTCGCGGCGGTGGCGGCGGTGGCGCTGCTCCGGTCCAGTAAGGTCTTACACTGGGCCTATGGCCTGTGCCGGAACAATTACGCCCATTCCCCCGGGTTCCACTCAGCTCGAATTCTGTTACGACTATTTTGACCCGCCCTCGCGGCTGCAGGCCCAGCATCAACCAGCGTTCACGCTGAGTGTCCTGGGCCTGAGTCTTGAGGAGCAGGCGGCAGCCTTCGCCCTCATCCCCACTGACCCTTCGCGGCCCTCCCATTGGTTCAAAGCCCGCTGGGGCCGGATGGGCACCGGGCCCACCAACTTCATGCCGATTCCGGCGCAGACTGACGATGACCGCGTCGGCGTCACCCTCTACGGCCACAAGACCTCGAATTTCAACTGGCGAAGTTGCCAATGGGAGATCGTCGAGATTGTCGCCCCGCGCTCCTACGAAATGCCGCTGCTGGATGGCGAGGTAATCGAGATCCCGAACAATCAGGCGGCGCCGCATGCCTTTCGCGACGGCGTGGCGCTGGCAAATCTGGATTTGCTGGAACCCGGCAAACATGACGAGCTTTCGATTGAGAAAGAGTCCGAGCCGCACGGCAAGAGTTATCTGGTGCATTTTGGCGGGCGCATCTGGCGCCGTTGGCTCGATGCGGAGGCTCACCCAGAGCCGCTGGAGCTCTTGGCCTTCGATCCGGCTTCGCCGCTGCTCGATGGCGCGCTCGAGGGCGTTTGGGGCGAGATTGGCGGCCAGGAAGAGGCCAAGCGCGAGTTGATCCGGGCCATCCAATGGCCGGTGCTGTATCCCGAGCTTTTCGTGCTTTTCAAGCGCCGCCGCAGCCGTGGCGTGTTGCTCTACGGACCACCTGGCTGCGGCAAAACCCTGCTCGGCAAGGCCGTCGTCAAACTGCTGGCGGCGCTCTACCGGCGCAAGGCCGAGGATGGCGGCTTCCAGTATGTGAAGGGCCATCAACTGCTGGATCAGTATGTGGGCAATTCCGAGAAAATGGTGAAGTCGCTCTTCGATGCGGCGCGCCGGTGGAAAGAGACGCGCGGCTATCCCGCAGTGCTGTTTTTCGATGAGGCCGACGCGCTGTTCAAGCGGCGTCCGTCGCGCGAGAGTGGCTTCACCCTGGTGCCGGCGCTGCTGGCCGAGATGGACGGCATGGACGATTCCGGAGCCTTCGTGATCCTAGCGACGAATCGCGCGGATGCCCTTGACGAGGCGATCACGCGGCCCGGCCGTATCGATCGCCGCATTCGGATCACTAGGCCGGAACAGCCGGCCAGCGCGCGCATTTTTGCCATTCATCTCGAGGGCGTGTTTCTCGCCGATACGCTCACGCCCGCCGCCCTGGGCGAACTCGCCGCCCGTGAGCTATTCCGTTCGTCCCATGTGCTCTCAGAGCTTGTGCTGGAGGACATGCCGAACCCCGTGGAACTGCGCCTCAGCGACTTGGCCAGCGGCGCCCTGATCCAGAACATTGTTGACCGGGCCACCGCGAACAAGATGGCCGATTGCATTGACCGCCACGTGCGCGAAGGGCTCTCCGAAGCGGACCTGATCCAGGCCATCGGCGAGGTGCTGGCCGAACAGCGCGAGTCAAAGCACGTCGAAGAATGGCAGGAGGTCGCCGATCGTCATGGCCGCCGCGTGGTCGAGGTCCGGCGGGCTTAGAGGGCAGGAACTGGTTTTCTACCGGATCCCGTGAACCAGCACTAACCCACCATCGCCAAAGGCCGCACCGGCGAGCCCGTTGCGCCCTTCAACTTCAGCGGGAAACAGAAGAAGGCGAATTCGGTTTGCTGGTCGCGGGCCAAGGCTTCAAGATCGAGGTTCTCGATGATGTAGATGCCTTTCTGGGGCAATAGATACAGGTGGCCAAAGAGGGTGGAGCCGGTGTCGGGGTCGCGTTCGCCGGGCACGTCCCAGGCCATGTTGTCAGCACCGACGGCCACTACGCCGTGGTCCGCGGCCCAGATGGACGCCGACTTATGCATGCCAGCGGCGCGCAAGTAAGTGTCTTCGTCGTTCCAAATTTGCGCGTAGCCCGTGCGGACCAGCAGCACGTCGCCCTTCTCCGGTCGATGGACCAATGCCTTTTCGAGGTCGTCGGCGGTGATGGAGTAAAGCTCGGGAAGGCGCGCCACGCCCTGGTGGCCGGCCACATCGATTAACACGCCGCGCGTCACCAAAGGTGCGACCGTTTCGATGCCCAATTCCGTGAAACCGGCGGGGGTCTCCAACTGGTCGGCGTGTTTACCGCCGAAAAGTTCCATCCCGCACGCCTGATGGCACAGGGCGTCGATATGGGTGCCCGAGTGCTCCATCATCGTCAGCACTCCCGAAGCGCCGGAGCGCGGCTGATTCATGGGAAAACTGTCGCGGTGGCGGCGGTGCAGCGCGTAGAAATAGCCCGGCCGGTGCGACTCATGAATCGGCATGCCGGCGAAGCGGGGCTGCTCAAGATCGTAGGTGCGGCTGGCCTTGAGTTGGCGAAGAAGATCGGCGGTCATGGGTTTGACGGTATCACGTCATACACTGTACAAATGAGTAATTCTTGGGACGCGGCTCTCTACGATGACCGCCATCGTTTTGTTTCGCAGTATGGATCGAGCCTGGTGGAGTTAGCCAATCCGCTGGAGGGTGAACGAGTTTTGGATCTTGGC
>JAYVUQ010000507.1:0-2800 GCA_043787785.1 Bryobacteraceae bacterium | reverse complement strand
CTGACGCCCGGGCCCTTCAACGAAGCCTACTTTGAACACGCTTATCTGGCGAAGCACCTGGGCTATACGTTGGTGGAAGGGGCTGACCTGGTGGTGCGCGACGAGCGCGTTTATTTGAAGACGCTGGGTGGCTTGGTGCCGGTCGACATGATACTGCGCCGGCAGGACGATACCTACTGCGATCCGCTCTCCTTCCGGGGCGACTCGGTGCTTGGTGTGCCTGGCCTGCTGGCCGCCGTACGCGCCGGCAATGTGGTGGTGGCGAATGCGCTCGGCACGGGAGTGCTGGAAACTCCGGCTATCTCTGGCTTCTTGCCCGCCCTGTGCCGCAGCCGTTTGGGCGAAGAATTGAAAGTGCCGTCGCTGGCGACTTGGTGGTGTGGCGAGACGCCGGCGCGCCGGTTCGTCCTCGATCATCTGCACCAACTGGTGATCAAGCCGGCCTTTCCGCGCTTCGGCCTGCATCCCATTTTTGGCGCGGGACTTTCTGTGCCCGAACGCGATGACTTACGTCGGCGCATCGAAGCCGACCCGGCCCAGTTCGTGGCCCAGGAGCAGATGGCCCTCTCGACGGCTCCCGTTCTATCGGACCTGGTCTTGTCGGACCTTGGCCTGGAGCCACGCCATGTGGTGCTGCGCGTCTTTGCCGTTTGGTCTGGCGATGGCTACGTGGTGATGCCGGGGGGACTCACCCGCATCTCTACTTCTGAAGATTCGCTGGTGGTCTCCATGCAGCAGGGCGGGGGCAGCAAGGACACTTGGATTCTTGCGGATCGCGAAGAGGAACCGCTCGCCGCCGAGAGTGCCCGGCAGCCGGTGGATATCACGCGCACGCCGGACCTGCCCAGCCGCGTGGCCGATAATATGTTCTGGCTCGGCCGTTATCTGGAGCGCGTGGAGTCGCTGGGCCGGTTGGCCCGCGCGCTATTGCCGGCCTTATCGAGCGAAGCGGACTTGGGGGGCAGCCTCTCGATTGAGTCCGCTGTGGAGTTACTGATTGGCTATAGGTATCTGCCTGACGAAATGAGCCAGGCGCCGGTGCTGGAGCAGCGCCGTTGGCTGGAGCGGGTGCTGCGCTGGATTGTGTTCGACAACGAACGCGTGGATGCGTTGAGTTGGAATATTAACCAGGTGCGCCGTTCGGCGCGGAGTTTGAAAGAGCGCTTGTCGAGCGACGCATGGCGATTGCTGAACCGGCTGGACCAGGAGTTTCCTTCCGCGGTGCTGTCGGGCGAAGCGCACTTACTCGATCAAGTGAGTACGCTCGATCATGCGATTCTGACGCTCGCGTCGTTTTCCGGCTTGATGATGGAGAACATGACTCGCAGCCAAGGTTGGCGTTTCCTCGATATTGGCCGGCGCCTGGAGCGCGCTTTGCAGTTAGTAGAGCTATTGCGGCATGGTTTGGCGGGCGCGATTAGCGATGAGCAAGCGTCGCTCGATATATTGCTGCAGATTGCCGACAGCGCGATTACTTACCGGACGCGCTACTACACGGCGATGCAAGCCGATCTGGTGCTTGACCTGCTGCTGGTGGACGAAGCCAATCCCCGCTCGGTTGGTTTCCAGTTACAAACGCTCGCCGTCCATTTGAAACGTTTGCCCGGGCAGGACGATTCCGGTCGTTTGCCCGAAGAGCAGCAGCGGATGGTAAAGGCGCTGACGGCGGTGCGGCTCGCCCAAACCAGTGCCCTAGCCGCCGACCGTGAGCAACTGCGCGAATTCCTCGACGCGCTAAAGCAAGACCTCTACGACGCCTCAAACGCGCTCAGCAGCCGTTACCTGAGCCACCTTACCTCCACGCGACTTCTGGCCTCGGCATGATCTATCAGATTCGTCACCTTACCCGCTATTCCTACGCGCTGCCTGTGACCACGACGCACAGTGAATTGCGGCTGACGCCGCGCGAACTGCCCTGGCAGCATCTGGTGCGGAGCGTGATCACGGTGGAACCGCAGGTTGAAACGATGCGCGGCTTTCGCGATTACTTCGGCAATGCGGTGCGCTATTGTTCGGTGCTGGCGGCCCACCTGGAACTGGCGATCATCGCGGAGAGCATCGTCGAGGTGCGGGAGACCAACCCTTTGATCCCCGCCGCGACACCGGCTTGGGAACAGGTGCGCAACGCGGTGCGAGCTTTTGACGACCCGGTGGTGCTGCCGGCGTTTGAATATTCAGCCGAATCGCGCTACGTCCGCTGGACGCCGGAGATTGCGGACTATACGTTGTCGAGCCTGAGGCCGCAACGGCCTATTTTGGAAGCCGTGGCGGAGCTTTCGAGCCGCATCCATCGCGACTTCAAGTACCGGCCGGACTCGACGGATATCGACACGTCGGTGGAAGAGGTGTTTCGGAACCGGCGTGGCGTCTGCCAGGATTTTGCCCATCTGCTGATCGCCATGCTGCGGGCGCATGGCCTGGCGGCGCGCTACGTGAGTGGCTATTTGCGCAGTGGCAGCATCGGTGCTGAGGCTTCGCACGCCTGGGTAGGAGTCTTTGTGCCGGGGCATGGGTGGGTGGATCTGGATCCCACCAACGACGTGGTGGTGGCTACCAACCACATTACGCTGGCGTGGGGGCGTGACTATGGCGACGTCACGCCGGTGAAGGGCATTACGCTGGGCGGAGGCGACCACACGATCGAAGTGGAGGTGCGGGTGGATCCGCTGGCCGGAGTGCCGCCGCCCGCCGAGGTTCGCCGGGTGACTGGCCGCCGCTGGGATCGCTAACGCCGGGCGGTGGTAGCCTCCAGACCCGATGAACGATTCGCAACTAAATCGCACCTTGGGGCTGCGGGACG
>JAYVUQ010000506.1:0-11609 GCA_043787785.1 Bryobacteraceae bacterium | reverse complement strand
GGTACGTCCAAGGAGCTACACCGACCGGTGGCGTCTTCACTGCCGATATCGCTGTCTGGACCCGTGCTACCAAAGCCGTCTCTACCTTCACCGCCACCGGCATTTCCGCCCTCGGTCGCCTCGACGATGGCAGCGTCGTCGCCCTCGCCGGCAACAGCGCCACCTATCGCTCCGTCTACCGCCTCAGCCCCGCTGGCTTAGGCGAAGTGCTCTCCGGCCTGCGCCAACTCCCCTTGCAGTCGGCCACCCGCCTGCGCGAACAGCCCTACTTCACTGCCGCCGCGCGCCTCTTCCGCGGCGAGCCCGGCCGCATCCAGTGGCTCAACCTGCCGTTCCTGCCCACCAGTGCCACCTTCGCCCCGGACTTCGTTCTCGCCACCGGCGACACCATCACCGTCCACCTCACCGATGGCGGCTTCTATCGTTTTGAAGACCTCGAGGCCTGCCCCTGGGTCACCCAGCCCGTCGTCAACGCCATCACCAACGCCGCCAGCTTCGGCAACCCCGACACCCTTTCGCCCCGCCAATTGATCACCATCTTCGGCACCGGTCTCGGCCCCGCCGAAGGCCAAGGCCTCATCCTCGACGGGCTCCTGCGCGCCGGCGGTCAGCCCGCTCCCTACCCCGCCCTCCTGCTGGGCAATTTCTCCGGCGTCATCCCGCTCGCCACTCTCACCGGCACCACCCTCCCGGTCGTCTACTCGAATGACCGCCAAGTCACCGTCCAGGGCATCACCGCCATCCCGGCTTCTGGCGAAGCACTCCTCTACTATTCCTGGCAAGGCCTCACCCTCATCTACCCCACCCCAGTGAAGTTCGACACCGCCACGCCGGGCCTCTTTAGCGCCGCCCTCAATGAAGACGGCACGGTCAACAGCGCCGCCCACCCTGCCACTCAATTACTTCAGCTCTACGCCACCGGCCTCGGAGACCTCGACACCAACCCCGCCCTCGGCGATTTCTTTCCTTTGAACGGCATCACCAGCACCACCAACCCGGTCACCGCAACGGTAGATGGCCAACCCGCCGAAGTTCTCTTTTCCGGAGGAGCCCCCGGCCAAATCGGCGGGCTCTACCAGGTGAACGTCCAGCTACCCAAAGGCCTCACCCCCGGCCCCCAAACTCTGGTCCTGCAACTAGCCAATCAAAACTCCAACCCCCTCATTGTCTGGGTCCGCTAGCCGCGCTACGATCGAGGATATGGCCGCCAGCGCGACACTAGTTTCGGTGGAAGAGTACCTGCGGATGGCGGACAAATCCGCCTTTGAATTCAAGGATGGGACACTCACCCAAAAGGGTAGGCCAACCTGGAAACACTCCCCGCTGCAACTGCGAATAGGCGAGTTGCTGAATGCGATTCCAGGAATCGTGGCGGGAAGTGAACTCACAGTGGAAGTTCGCCAAGGTTCGCTAACCGCATCGCAGGTCGTCATCCCCCTCCGCCAACCCTTTGCTGTGCTCAACCAGTCTTTGCCCGCGAAGACAGTCACCGACAGTTTCCCCTTTACTCTTCATAACTTAAGAAAATCTCTTAGCGCGTGCCTGCTATCCTGATCGGGAGGGCGTGTTCCAGCCGCGAACGAAGGTGAGCGGGTCCAAAACGCTAGGGCGCAAAGTCAGAGCCAATACGGGCTAACATCATTAAAATCAATAACTCCCGGGTTGGTTCCGTCACCTAGAATTCGAGCCGCAAGTTCACCTGCACCTGCCGCGGCCGAAACCCGAAGCCGCCATAGGAACTGGCCAGGCTCGAAATGCCCTCCGCCGTCGGCGTCACCAGGCCCTGGACGTTGAAGACATTGAAGACATCGATATTGGCCCGCAGCTTTACACGCTCGCTGAGAGTGAAGTACTTCAACATCGACGCGTCCATCGTCCAGTTGAAAGGACCCTGCCGGCTCTGATTGCGCCAAGGATGCAGGCTATTGTCATAGTTTACCCGGACCACGCCGCCCGTCAGCAACGGCAGGTACACCACGTTGGTGTCATAGTCGGCATTGTTCGCGTCCGTCGCCTTGCCGTTCTTGGGCCAAGGTATCGTCGGCTTCTGCGCCGGTTTATAGTCGTCCGGCAGGCCAAAAACGCCGTTGCGCAGGCCGAAGTCATTCCGGCTGTTGATGACGCGTTGGGAGATGTAACCGTTGAACCACAGGTAGCCTTCAATGCAGCGTTCATCGGCGAAATTGCTGGACGTCGCGGGCGTCGCGCGGCAATCGAGAATCTTCTTGCTGTTGCCATACACCTCGAACTTGCCCTGCTCGCCCCATTGGTTGGTCGGCATCCCAAACCAGGTGCTCACGATGGTGCCGGTGCCCGACAGGCGCCAACCGCCGACCAGGGCGTTCACCCAGGAGCTCGTATTGCGGCCGAGCGGCTTGCCTTTGCCGAATGGCAGGTCGTAGATCCAGTTCCAGCGAATGCGGTGCTTGGGCACGGCCGTATCACGATCGTAGAAAAGGAAGCGGTTGAGTTCCTTCGGATCCTTCGGCACCGTGCCGGGGAGGTAAGCCGAAGGGGCCGCGCCGACGTCGTCACGAAAAGAGTTACCGGCCAGGCGCAACGAGTTGGTCAGCGTATAGAACATCTGGAAGCCGAGGCCGTTCTTAAACCGCCGCTCCATCTCGAGCGCCCACGTAGCCGAGTTGATGTAGCCCGAGCGTTGCAGTAATTGGACGTTGGTATAAGCGTTCTGATCGTAAGGGCGACGCAGAACACCCGCGAATTCGCCTCCCGGTAAGGCTCGCCCAGTGGTGAGGTACCAGATATAGTCGCTGGCTTGCGGATTAATGTTGAAAAGCTGATCAGTATTGTAGCCGTGTTTGCCTTTGTAAGTTAACCGAATTACCGTATTCGGATTTAGTTGTTTCTCCAGAGCCAGGTTCCATTCGTGGATGCGCAGGCTGGGTTGCTTGCCATCTAAGCCGGTCACTCCTGTACCGCGCGCGATCCCAGCCGGGCTATTCAGGTCGATCACGTTGGCGCTGTTCACTCCCGTCACGATCTCGGGCACATTGCGCAGTAAGTAATTCGGAATCCCGTCCGGGCTTTGCGCGGCGCTATTGGGGGCGTAAGTATAGTTGGCGCGAAACGGCACCATGCCTGAAAACTGCGCCAGCATCGTCCGCATGGGCACCGCGGAGACATACAGCCCATAGCCGCCGCGGATCACAAAAGGGCGTTCGCCTTGTTGCAAACTATAAACAAACCCGGCCCGCGGGCCAATGTCAAACCAATTGGAAGGAAACAACTGCTTCGAGCGCTTCAGGTCCGCCGCCGACTTGAAGCTGACCCCAACATTCTGCAGCGCCTCTACCAGCGCCGGCGAAGTGACACCCAGTTTGTAGTAATAGTCTAAAGGCTCGGGCAATATGATCGATTTCGAGTCCTTATCAAAGGCGTTCAGCAACTGGTTCTGTTCATGGAAAGCCGGGTTCATGTCCCAGCGAATGCCCGGCGTTAAAGTCAATCGGCGGGAGACGCGCCAGTTATCCTGCAAGTAAGTGCCGTAATTTCGCTCGCGTAGCCGCAGCAAGCCCCGCTTCAGGCCCACTGTATAAGTGTTCGCGTGGCCGAGGTAGAAATTGGCGATATCGTGCCCCGTCTGCGGCACGATACCGGGTGCCAGCGTCGACCCCAAGGTGGAAGACTCAAGCGCCGTGGCGTTGCTGGAGTAAGCTACTGAGCCTGAAATCGCGCCCTGGTCTGGCAGTAATTGCTGTTTCTCATCGTGCAGCCGATAGCCAAACGAAAAATTATGCGTTTTCCGGACTAGGCTGTAGTTCTGCTCAAAGTTACTCACCATGCTGTAAAGCTGGCGGCGATTGTCGCCTTCGATGTAGTTGTAGTTCGTAAATCCGGTGCCCGTAATATTCGGCCAACCCACCTCGCCCCTGGGGTTGGGCAGACCCAGCTCTTTTGACCAATCCTTGTCCTCCGGCCCAGTCACCGTCTTCGTCAATTGCCAAGTCCGGTTTACCAGGGTCTCGACAAAGAACATCGTCGAAAAGCGATGGATCCAGCTCATAGCCGTGGCCCGGCCTTGCACCGGAAGGAACGTAACGTTCGCTTCCCGATTCGCCGTCGGCGCTCCGTTGTTACCAGCCGTGCCGAGAAAGTTATTGTTACGAAGGCCCTGGTTGTATTTGACAAACACGTCATCGTCAACGCCAAAGCGATGGTCCAGCCGGATCGTCAGCGGGTTGTCGCTGGTATTCGGAAAGCCATTCGTGGCCACCACCATCTTCAGGTTATCGACGACGTTGGGGTTGGTAATGTCTGTAGGTAGAGGCGTAATCCCGAAGATACGCTTAGTAAATGGGCTCAGCCGGTTTGTCGGAATTTGATTATTCACGAAACGGTCACGTACACTTACCGTTCGTCCGTTGGGGAACTCTTCCTGTCGCGTCGTTAGCGGGTCATAGAGGTCGATCCGGCGATTGGAAGAATCCACCAAGCCCGAAAAGTCGCCGTTGCGCATGGCCACTGTAGGAACGCGGAAGTCCCGCGTGATGCCTTGCACTAACTCCACGCCTTCGCGCGACACAAAAAAGAAACTGCGGTTGTGGCCGTCATAGAGCTTACGGCCATTCAGGCCAAAAGAAGGCAGCATGATCGGGCCTCCGATCGATCCGCCAAATTCGTTGCGAATTAGTTTGGGTGTCTTGTAAGGCGTGCCGTCGCGAAAGACATCCTGGCGCGCCCGCGCCACTCCGAAAGCGTTGTTGCGATGGGTCTCAAATAAGGCCAAGCTCAGCCGGTTGCCCCCGCTCTTCGTCGAAACAATGATCGACGTCGGCCGTGTGTACTTCGCCGAAGAAGTACTCGTCTCAATGCGAACTTCGCCGATGCTCTCGAGCCCCTGTAGGTTGGCCGAACCGCCAAACTCACGGTTATTCGAAGAAGCGCCGTCCTGCACATAGTCGGTGGAGTAAGACATCAGCCCGCTTACCCGCACCCCGCCATTGACGTCGTTAATCGATTCCACACCCGGAGTCACATTCGCAATCAGCGTGTTCAGATTACGGCCATTGATCGGGATCTCTTTGATCCGTTGTGAATTCAGCGTCGAGGCATCGGTCGCATCCGTCGTCGTCACCAACGGCGCGGACTCGGTCACCATCACCGTCTCCGTCACTTGGCCCGGCACCAACACCGGGTCCACCACCGCGATTCGCCCGGTCTCCAGCGTCACCTCGCCCTCCCAGGCCTTCATCCCCGCCATTTCCACGCGGATCTTATAAAGGCCAATATTACTCGGCGGAGTGACAAAGAATCCATCGGCATTAGCGACCGTATTGAAGCTCCGGCCGCTCGCCAGGTGACGGATCGCGAGCGTCGCGCCCGGCAGGATAGATCCGGTGGAATCCTTCACCGTGCCTTGGATAGAACCGCCGCCAGCGCCTGATTGCGCATACAAAGAGACCGTTAAGAAAGCCAGGACAATAAACCGCAACATTGTAACCCCTGGAAGGATTCTACAACGCGGCGGTCAAAGTTTGAAAATCGGCGCGATGTATGCTGGAAGGTTGCTCACCTTACTCTTCATGCTGAACCTTGCCCAAACCCCTGATATCCGGTTAACAATCCTCGACCCTGGCCACTTCCACGCTGCCCTGCTGCAGCGCGACATGTACCCTGGCATCTCACCGCGGGTCTCGGTTTATGCCCCCCTCGGGCCAGAGCTACTCGACTACCTCCATCGCATCTCGCTCTACAATGCCCAGTCCACCGCCTGGAAGCTCGACGTGCATACCGGCCCGGACTTCTTCACCCGCATGCTGGACGAAAAGCCCGGCAACGCCGTCCTGTTCACCGGTCGCAATCGCCCCAAGATCAACCGCATCATCCAGACCCTCGATGCCGGCCTGCACGTGCTGGTCGACAAGCCCTGGATCATCCGCTCTACCCACCTCGATGAACTTACCCTGGCGCTGGACCGGGCGAAAGAGAAGAACCTTGCCGCCTACGACATCATGACGGAGCGCTTTGAGATCACCTCCATCCTGCAGCGCGAGTTCGTGAACTCGGCCGGCGTCTTCGGCCAACAACTTGCCGGCAGCGCCGCTGAGCCGGGCATCCGGGCCAGCAGCATTCATCACCTGATGAAGGTGGTAGGCGGCGTGCCTTTGCGCCGCTCCGTGTGGTTCTTCAACATCGGCGAGTACGGCGAAGCGCTCGCCGACGTCGGCACGCACGTGGTCGACTTAGTGCAATGGACTGCGTTTCCCACGACGCAGGTAGACTACCAACGCGACATCGAGATTCTCAGTGGCCGCCGCTGGCCAACCGTGATCAGCCAGCCGCAGTTTGAACAAGTCACCGGGGCCAAGACTTTTCCCGCCGAACTCAGCCCCTGGGTGAAGGACAACCAACTCAATTACTTCGCCAATAACTCGGTCCACTACACTGTGCGCGGCATCCACATTGGGCTCGACATCCTGTGGAACTGGGAAGCGCCGCCCGGCAAGGGGGACGTCTATAACGCTGTCTTTCGCGGTTCCCTGGCCCACGTGGATATCCGGCAGGACGGGGCGACGCCCGAGTTGTATGTGGTGGCTGCGGAAGCCACGCCCGCTTGGCGCAAAGCGGTGACCGGCAAGCTCGCGGAGCTGGAAAAGACTTATCCCGGCCTCAGTTGGGATGCGGCCACCGGCCATGTCGCCATTCCAGAGAAGTTCCGCGTCAGCCACGAAGCGCACTTTGCCCAAGTGGCGAGTAAGTTCTTCGGCTACGTGCGAAACCCCAAGTTAATGGACGCCTGGGAACGCTCGAACATGATGGCGAAGTACTTCATCACCACGCGGGGTGTGGAGATTAGCCAGCCGGAATAAAATCTTCGCGGCCCGGGTGAAAGCTATCCACTAAGCGGCGTTTGCAGAGAAGTAACTGGATGGAGCGCATCACGTTGGGCGGCCCGGCGATGTCGATCACGACCCCCATCAGTTGGCCCGCGTAAAGCCAAGCCGGCAAGACTCCATCGTGGTGTCGGCCAGCCGCAGGACGGCGGAATGTTCTAAGGCGTCAATCATTTCTTGATGGGCATAAATTCAGTGGGCAGTAGAGCGCGCGGCGTCATGCGCGCCATGCGGATTTTACCCTTGAAATAGTCAACCCGGTTGATCCGCACACCCACCGAAGTGCGCCCCGCCGACTGTGGAGACAGCTTCACTACCGCTTCGCCCTCGCGAATGCTATTGACGTAACTACGATACTCGCGGCCATCGTAAACCATCGCCACGTGATACCAGGCGCCGGCCGGATGCAGCTTGGCCGGATCGATCAGCGCTCGCGAACCGTCCTTCGACTGGACAAAAGTATCCAGCCACCACTGGCCGTTGGCGACCCGGGTCTCAAAGAGCATCCGGTTGGTGGAGCCGGTCTCCTGGAAGTGGAAGAACCGCTGCTCCGGTTTGCCGTCGGCATCGGGCTGAAAGACGACTTCCCAAGTGAACTGCGCCGCGCCCGCCAAGGGGTGTACTTCGAGGAAGAGAGCGTCATCGACGCCATTGAACTGGATGGCCTTGCCAATCGGAGTCTTAACCACCTTGGGATGGCCTTCCACCGTAACGGCATGGCCACCGATTTTGTCGAGACGGTCGAAGACCCAGACGTCATCGGCGGCAAAGGCGGCAAGGGCGGCGAAGATGAAACAGAAACGGAGCATTCGGTTCTTAGCATATGACACTCAGGGCATCGTTGGGACAAACTGGCTAGGACTTTTTGTCTGTTCGCCGGTAAGAATGTCTCAAATCTAAGACAAAACGCCCACGGGCGTCTTAGGCCATTGGGCCAAACCATTGATAACAAAAGTGAGACAGTTTGGGCACCGGGTTGCGTTCTCTATGGCATGTGGAGAAACCTGATCGCCATCCTGTTCCTGAGTGTAGTGCCCGGCTCCGCATCATTGATTACCGTGACGAGCGTCGATTGGACGCATTCGGTGCCGAGCAGCGGAGCGCCGGCCCAGGCGTTTCTGGGCACCTTACAGCCGGTGCCGGAGGGAGGATCGATGGGGCTGATGGCTTTGGGGGGGTTGGCATTGGTGGCGGTGGGCAGCTACCGCCGCGGATAGGCTGAGGCTACCAGGAGACCTGCACGAGCGACACTCCCTGCCGGGGGAGGGGAAAGTTAAGGCCGACGACGCCTTGTTGGGGAGTCACCCATTGGGGCGACGTCAGCAGTTGGAGTTGTCCGGCTGCTTCGAGGGCAGTATATTGTTCGGGCGTCGGCTGCTGGGGAGAACCCATGGCTTTCCAGGCCGAGTAGGAATTGGAATGATTGGCGTCAATGCGGAAGTGCCGCACGAGGGCGCGCTTGACGGTGGCGGGAACTCCAGTAACCTGGAGCGCAATGTTCGCCGGTGCGGCGGGCAGGTCGTCATCGTGATAATTCCAGACCATGGTGGAGATTTGGCGGTCGCCGCGGGTGGCGATGGAGTTGATGTCGGCTTGCGCTTTGACGCCACCGGCGAGGATACCGGCTAGGGGTAGGGCACCCGAGGTGGTGGCGTTGAGGTGTTCGCCGTGCATGAGTCCGAACATGCGAAAGACACTGAGGACGGGCTTGTCGAGGCCATTGGTGGCGAGGTCGCGGAAGCCATCGAAGTAGGGTTGGCCTTCGAACTCAAACGCCCAAGTAAGTGCGCCTTCGAAATTGACGCCGTGTTTCTTCGCCAATTCATGCTTGCGCGCGAAGGTGGCGGCGGTGTAACTCGAATACATGGTGCCGTTGCGGTAGTTATTCTGCGGATTATAACGCACGGAACACGCGGCACAGCCTTCGGGATCCGATTCTCCGATGATGATGGGAATCTTCTTTAGCTCCGGAAAAGAAGCGACGATCTCAAAGCCTTTGTCGATGTCGCGCATTTGGAATTCGCTGCCCATTTGCACATGGCCTTCGACCACCTTGGGCCGGCCTTTGGCGTGGAAACCAATAAAATCGAGGGGTGCGCCTACTTTGCCGGTGGCGTAGTTTTTGCCGCGGACGGTGTGTTCGAGGAAGTCGCGGAGGAACTTGGCGGCCGGAGCACCGCCGGGTCCGGTGCTGGTGGGCCCGCCGACGCGGATGGCTGGCAGGGCGCGTTTGATGGCGTCGACAGTGTAGTCGTAGAGCTTGTGATACTCCTCGGGCGTCGATTGCCAGTAGCCGATATTGGGCTCGTTCCAAACCTCCCAATACCAACTGGCCACTTCGTCGCGGCCATAGCGGGCGATGCAGTGCTTCACCCATTGGTTCACCAGTTCAGCCCACTTGGCATGGTCACGCGGTGGCTGGGCCCAACCGGTAAAGATGCTTTTGTAGGCCTGGGCGGGGTCCCAGTTGTGGCGATAGGGTTGGGGCTTGAGGGAGAGCGCCTCGGGCATGAAGCCGACTTCGACAAGGGGCTTCATCTTGCGTTCGATGTAAGTGTCGAAGATGCGGTCGACGAGGGTCCAGTTGTAAATCGGTTTACCGCTCGCATCTTCGGTGTAGGCATTGGTGGAGCCCCACTTCAGCGCCGCTTCGCCATCGCCGCTGGTGAGTAGGTTGTGTGCGCGGACGTGAACCGTCACCGGGCTGAGGCTTGCCAGCTCAGTCAGCAGCTTCTTTCCGTCTTTCATGTAAGTGTAATTTGGCTCATCGTAGCCGAAGAAAGACCAGATGGGGCGTAATGGGCCTAGTGAGGTTCCGGCATCGACGCGAACGGTAACCGGCTCCTGCGCGAAGGCCGGCAGAAAAGTAGCGATAGCAAGGAGTAAGTGCTTCATGATTCCTTAAAAAGTGTACTTAATGGCGACTTGCATCTGACGCGGAGCCGTGGCCGTGCTGGTGATGCGGCCCACGGTGGCCGTATCGAGCGTTGAGTTGGGCGCCGAGAAGCTCGGCGTGTTGGGCAGATTGAAAACCTCAAGGCGAAACTGGAGCTTCGAGTTTTCGCGGACAGCGAACTGTTTGAACATCGAAAAATCGATGGTGCGGATGACGTCCGGCGATAGAATGCGCAGGCCGGCGTTGCCATAAGTGAAGTTGGGCGCGGCGGCGAAGGCCGTCGGGTCGAACCATTGGGCCAGGGTGGGTGTGGCGGTTTTGCCGGAGGCGAGGCGATTGGGGCGCTGGCCGCCGATGCCGTTGTTGGCGACGTCGCGGGCCATGGTGACGGTGAAGGGAACGCCGCTGCGGAATATGACAATGCCTTGTAACTGCCAGCCACCGATGAGGCCGTTGGCGACGTGGTTGACGCCGGAGGCGAAGGCCTGCCCTTTGCCGAAGGGTAATTGATAGCTGAAGCTATTGGAGACGCTATGGGGTACTTGATATTCAGAGGGGCCGCTTTCGAAGTTATAGCGCCCGCCACCGCTGGGAGAATTGGTCTTCCAGAGACTCTTCGCAAAGGTGTAAGAACTGAGAAACCACAGGCCATGCGAGAGGCGCTTTTCGAATTTACCCTGCAGGGCGTGGTAGGTGGTGGAGGTGGAGCTGGAGATATAGCCGAAGCTGGCAAAGCGGGGGTAAGGGCGACGGGCTTGGATGGCACCCGGGCCGGCGTTGGGTACGTTGTAGGCATCGTTGCCTTGGATATGCGAGCCTTTGTTACCGACATACTCGACATCGAACATCATGCCAGCGCCGACTTGGCGCTGAATGCCGAAATTCCAGTGTTGGTCGTAACCCATTTTTAGATGGGTGAAGGTCGGCGTAAGACCAATGGCCGAATTCGGCGAGCCGAGGGGAGCACTAAGATAGAAGTCAGCCAAGGTGCGATTGGGCACGACGGCTTGGTCGTTGACGGCGCTATCGGAGAGCAGGAAGGGCGGCATGAAGAGGTTGACGCGGCCGTCGGTGTATTCGCCTTCGTAGAAGATGCCGTAGCCGCCACGCAGCACGGTCTTTTCGCCGAAAGGACGCCAGGCAAAGCCCACGCGAGGAGCAATTTGTTTCTTGTCCGGGTAAGTGATGGAGTAAGGCAGACCGGCTTCGCTGGAGGTCTGGATGAGGTTGCCTAGGAAGCTATAAGCACGCTTGGCGCCGGGTTGGGCCGCGAGGTCGATCTCCTTGGTATTGCTGGCGACAATCAAGGGCCGGGCCTGGGTGCCATCGAAGGTGCCGGTTTGTCCACGATAGCCCTTGGTGAAGGGCGTGTACTCGTAGCGCAAGCCAACGTTAAGGGTAAGCCGGCTGGTGAGTTTGATATCGTCCTGGAAGTAGAAGTGCCAGCCTGTATAATCGCCGCCAAAGGTATCGGAGGGGTAGGCGCGGCCGCCATTTTGCGGAAGGCCTAGCGCCCAATCGGCGAATGGGTCGCCGGTACGTGTGGGGCTGGCGGGGTTTACGGTATTTTGCCCGTTAAACGCCCAATTACCCATGTAGTTCTTACTGTCGGTGCCCAGCCAGGAATAGTGACGGATCTTGGTGCCGAACTTGAGAACGTGTTTGCCTTTGATCCAGGTGAGATTATCCACAAACTCGCGGGTGTAACGATCTTGAGTTTTGGGGCGCTGATCGAAAGCAGAGCCGGTGAGAGAGGCGTAGCCAGACCAGGCGAAATCCGGGAAGGAGCCGACATCGAAGTTACGCTTGGTCTCCTCCAGACCGCGAATACCGGCGTCTTTATTGAAATCGCGGCCGAG
>JAYVUQ010000505.1:0-1862 GCA_043787785.1 Bryobacteraceae bacterium | reverse complement strand
TCTTCGGCCGTTACAACGAAGCGCCTTCTGAAAACCGCGAGCGGGGCCGGTTCGCCACGCCCAGCTTTGTCGCTATCCTGGGCGGCCGCACCCAAACCGCCACCGCCGGCGCGACGATGGTTCTTAATACCTCACTCACCAACGACTTACGCTTCAATTGGAGCCGCGCCGGCGCCTCCCAGGTTTATGAACAAGATACCTTCGGCGGCGCCAAGTTACTTTCGCGCGACTTACTCTTCCCCTCCTTCGCCGACCCGGCAACCTCGCTCTATTACCTCACCATCGGTTCCAACGACGAAAACACCATCAGCCCCGGCACGTTCAGCCGCAATACCCAGCGTCAACTGAACTTTGTCGATACCGCGAGTTGGAACAAGGGTGCCCACGCCCTCAAGTTCGGCGTCGACGTGCGACGGCTCGCTCCTTCGATCGGTGGACGGCTTTTCAGTAAGACCCTTACTTTCCCCACTATCACCGCACTGACTACCGGAGTGGTTCCGACCGGAGATATCCGGCAAGTGACTAACTACCTGGAGCCGCGTTACTTCAATTTCTCTGCCTTCGCCCAGGATGCGTGGCGCGTCAGTTCGCGCTTCACCCTCACTTACGGCCTGCGCTGGGAAGTAAATCCGGCCCCCTCCGAAGCCAACGGCAACTTGCCGCTGACTCTCACCGGAATCGAAAATCCATCCACGGCGAAGTTAGCCCCCGCCGGCTCCCGGCTTTATAACACCACTTATGCCAACTTCGCGCCGCGCGTCGGTATCGCTTACCAACCGTTCCGTAACCACGGCACGGTAGTCAGGGCCGGCTTTGGAACTTTCTATGACTTGGGCTACGCCTTCACCGGCACTGCGCTATCGCCCGGTAACTACCCCTTCTCCCGCATTCGCTCCGTCAGTAACACGCCCATCACCGATCCCGTCTTCTTCGCCGAAGTAGGCCCGCAAAGTCTCAATCCACCCTATCCCCGGCTCTTTGACTATGACGATAAATACCGCCTGCCCTACTCGTTGCAATATAGCTTCGCGCTGGAACAGCCCTTCGGTAACGTTAACTCTCTTTCCGCATCCTATGTCGGCTCGGCGGGTAGGCGCTTGGCCCGCGTCGAAAGTCTGCGGCCACAGGTGTTGCAGAATGCCGCCTTCACTCGCGTGGATACCGTAAACAATGGCGGCTATGCCGATTATCATTCGCTGCAAATGCAATTCAAACGCCGGATGAGCCGTGGGCTCAACACGCTGTTGGCTTACACCTGGGCCAAGTCCTTAGATACGGCTTCCGATGAGAGCATCACCAATCTGCAAGCCCCGTTGGCCCGCTTGAGCGCTGCTTCCGATCACGGGCCTTCGTCCTTCGACATCCGCCATGCCTTCAGCGGCGCAGCCAGCTACGAGCTTCCCAATTTCTCATCCCACCGCGCCATCCGGACCCTTCTCGGCGGCTTTGCGCTCGACTCGATTGTCCGCTTCCGCACCGCCTCGCCCGTCACCATCGTCACCGGCCGCGACCCTCTCGGCTTAGGCCTTACCAACGTCTCCCGGCCCGACTTAGTCCCCGGCCAACCGCTCTATCTCTACAGCGACACTCTGCCCGGCGGACGGCGCTTCAATCCCGCCGCCTTCGACGGTACAACGCCGCTCGCCCAAGCCCGCCAAGGAACCTTGGGCCGTGGCACCCTGCGCGGCTTCGGCTTACAGCAAGTGGATCTATCTCTCCGCCGCCGCTTCCGCCTCACCGAAACCATCGGTCTTGATTTCCGCGCCGACGCCTTCAACCTCGCCAACCCGCCCAACTTCGCCAACCCGATTGGCGTATTAACCAATACCAACTTCGGCCGCTCCACCCAAATCATCGCACCT
>JAYVUQ010000504.1:0-1676 GCA_043787785.1 Bryobacteraceae bacterium | reverse complement strand
TAAAGCTAATATAATCATATAGTTAAAAGGAATCAACGCTCGGCCCGCGTAGTCCTTAAACCTTCTTTAAACCCTGTCTGACGAAATTTTAACTGCCTTAGAATGTAGAGCTCCGGGGGAAATGACTTTTCTTTCTGGCCTGTTGAGCCGATTTAAGTGATTGATAATAATAGAATTATCGAATTTCCGTTCCAGCTGCCGCGACAAGGGCTCCGTCGCACGGTAGACTGAAAGACGCATGAGCTGGTGGAAACGAGACAAGCCTTCCGTAACGACTTCGTCGTCCGATGACCGCACCGTCTTGACCGAAGGGCTCTGGGTGAAGTGCGATGGTTGCCGCCAGGTAATCTTTCGCCAGGAGCTCGAAAAGAACCTCCACCTGTGCCCCAAGTGTGGTCACCATTTCCGTATCGACGCCCGCGCCCGGTTGGAACTTCTATTCGACGGCGACTACGAGGAGTTCGACGAGACCCTCACCTCCACCGACCCGATTGGCTTTGTCGATTCAAAGCCTTACACGGTGCGTTTGGCTGCCATGCAGAAGGCCACTGACCTGCGCGACGCCATCATCTCCGCGCGCGGAGAAATCAATGGCCGTAGCGTCAATATCTGCGCGCTCGAACTCAAGTTCATTGGCGGCAGCATGGGGGCCGTGATGGGCGAAAAGATTGCCCGCGCCATCGACCGTTCACTGGCCGACCGGCATCCGCTGGTCGTGATCTCCGCTTCCGGCGGCGCGCGCATGCAAGAAGGTGCCACCTCGCTGATGCAGATGGCCAAGATCTCCTGCGGCTTGCTGCGCCTGGACGAAGCCGGTGTCCCCTACATCAGCATCCTCACCGACCCCACCACGGGTGGCGTCACCGCCAGCTTCGCCATGCTGGGCGACCTGAACATCGCCGAACCCGGCGCATTAATCGGATTTGCCGGCCCTCGCGTTATTGAGCAGACGATACGCCAAAAACTGCCAGAGGGCTTCCAGCGCAGCGAGTTTCTCTTGCAACATGGCTTTCTGGATGCCGTGGTGAAGCGCACAGAGATGAAGGCCATGCTCACCCAAGCCTTCGAATTCATGTGTCGCTAGCCTTCGATCAGGCCGCCTACTTGGCCGGCTTGGCTGGCTTGGCCGTCACCTTGTGGAGCAGCCCCATCACCTCGGGCGGCAAGGCGAACGCGGTGTCCGGCACCGGAGTGTTGATGGTGTACTTGCTGAAGACCATCTCGGCCACCTGTCCACCGGCGGAGACTCCGAGCTTGAAGGGTCGCATTACGCCTTTTACCAGCCGGTAATCCGACATCGTGCTCTCCATCGGCATCGGACCCATCTGGGAGGGCATCACGCCCGTCATCTTCAGGAGCAATCCGGTCTTCTTACTGAAATAGCGCGTCTCCGGTTCGCCGGATTTTGGCTTCAGAATCACCTTGTGGCAATCCTCGCCCGCCACGGTTTCGCTGCCCGCCAGTTCAGCCGCCGGGAAGTACTTGCGCCAGAGGTAATCGAGGTCAATGGCTGCGTTGCGCACGTGCACCTCGCGCTCTTCGCCCGTCCTGACGCGCGCGCCGGTGATCTTGTTGTTCTCCCAGGCCACGCCTTGGCGAACGCCCTCTTCCAATTTGCCCACGCCCGGAATTTCAATCACGGTGTAGGCGTTGCCTTGCTTCTTCAATACCTTCAC
>JAYVUQ010000503.1:0-6792 GCA_043787785.1 Bryobacteraceae bacterium | reverse complement strand
TGGGCGGGCGAAGTGAATTTCGAGTTGTTCACGCCAGCCACGAAGCCCGTCGCGTCGATGTCGAGTTCCCACGCCTTCGTCTGCTTGTCGCGATCCTTGCGCGACTGGGACGGCGTGACGAGCGTAAACTTCTCGCGCCGCGCGCCCACCGCGTCGAACTTCTCAAAGCCGAAGCCCACCGGATCGATGAGGCTGTGGCTGAGGCGCAGCCCGGATTGGTGACGTGCTCCGACATACGGTCGCGATTGGTTTGCGGCTTACCCGGAGTAAAGGCCGGCAAGTTCGTATTCACACCAGCTGGCGGATCGGGCACATGCTGACAGAGAAACTGTTCGCGGACAAACAAGCCGCGCGCCGTGGGAGAGCTCTCATCGGGCTTGGCCGTGCTCGCTAGAAACAGCGCTTGGCCCAGGATACCGGCACGCTCAGAAACAGGCGGAAACAGCACGCGGCCGAAATCCTGCGCCGGCAGGGGCACTTGGTAAATGCCGGCCAGTTCACTGTTCACGTAGCCATACGGCGCGGTGAAAAGCTCCATGAAGTTCTTGTCGTTCCACACCAGGTCGCTAACGAAGATGCGGGCCTCTTCGGTCATGGCGACGGCGGTTTCGCGGGTAAAGAGCGGATACCGGCGGCGGTCCTTACTGGCGGTGGCAATGCGGTCGAAGCGCAGCCATTGGCTTACGAACTCGGTTAGAGATTGCTTGGCGCGCGGATGGTCTAGCATGCGCTTCACTTGCAGCTTCACCCCGCCGGGCGTATTCAGCTCGCCACGCTCAGCAGCCGCGAAGAGGGCCGCGTCGGGCATGGTGTCCCACAGGGCGTAGGAGAGGCGGCTGGCCGTGGCGTAGGGCTGCAAACTGGGGTCGGCCGTAGTCTCCAGACGGAAGAGGAAATTAGATGATTGCAGCATCGCCTCAATCACGAGCTGCGCGCCCTTGAGGAAGTCCTTTTCGACGGCAAAGAGGGCGGCGTAGCGCTTCTGTTCGGTAAGGTCGAGCGGACGGCGGAAAGTGCGCAGGCCGAATTCGCGGACGAACTTGGCACGGCAGACGGCGGAGGGCTGTTTGCAGCCGATGATGCCGCGGGTGTCCCCGCCGCGCAACGCATTCTGGGCGCTCTTCTCGGCCGCTTGGCTATAGGCCTCAATCAGCAGTGGCGACATGCCTTGGGCCTGGATCTGGTTGCGGAAGCCATTCACAAAGTCCTCGGGCGGGAAGCGATCTGCGGCTTTGGAGTTGTCGCCCAGCAGGTCGCGCAAGGTGTTGTTGTACTGGCTATGCGTCAGGCGGCGGAGTTCGACGCGCTTCGGCTTTTGCCCACCGCCAGCCTCTTCGCCATCGCGATAGCGGAGCGCGGTGGCGAGTTCGTCGCCGGAGAGTTTGGTGAGGCGATCCACCCAGGCGCGCAGGCCGGCTTCTGCCGGGCTGCCTTTCTTGATACGCTCACCACCGACATGCGCGACGCGCTGGGTGGGCTTCTCAAACAGCAAGCTTTTGGAGGGCTCCAGCCGATCCACTAGCGTGACCAGCGAGCGGCCAAAGGCCTCAATCTTCGCCGGAGCCGGATTGCCTTCGGGAAACAAGAGCCGCGTTCCGGCGGCCACTCCGTCGCTGTTGTGGCACGCCGCGCACCCCGCCTTTTCGAGCACCGCATAAGCGCCTTGCTGAAAGGACTCTGTTTGCCCCCACACCACGGACGAGCACAGCGCCAATATGGAAAGTCGGATCAGCAAAATTCGCCTCCAGATGCGATCAATGTCATCATATCGCGAACCCTAGCCACTCTGAGCGGGCCGCGGTCACCATTCCGGGCGGCTTCGTGCCGGCGACACTCAGCTGCGCTCATGGGCGCCCGTCCGGGCAGAGTTCGAAATGCATCCATCGTGGGTTCCCCGCCAAAACCGGCAGCGGAGTCACCTATTCTTTTCGGGGCGCTTTCCGCTTTGCGAATCGGCATCGAGAGGCCATCGGCTTCCTGACCGGCTATAGGCTCCCTTCCTTCATGGACGTGGACGCCGAGTTGGTTAAGCGATCTTTGGAGGGCAGCGGATTGCGGTGTACTTCGCAGCGCTACGCCGTGATGGCGTTCTTCATAGAAAATATGGACATCCTAAGGCTTTGGAGATCTTCGAGGATGTCATTGGCCAGGATCCGCGCTCGTCCAAGGGCACCACGTACAACAATTTGCGGGACCTGGTGCAGGCTGGCTGAGTGGGGAAGTTGCGGAAAGTAGACATGGAGGGGCGTGCGGCATCATCAACTTTATCTGCGACGGATGCGGCAAGGTTGAGGACATGGAGTGGTACCATGTGCCGAGGGCGGCTTCGGTCTCGCTGGAAGATCGGATTCTTCGCGAATTTGAACTGATCTTCCGCGGGCTCGGCAAGAAGTGCGCGCGGTACCAAACCGCCTAGCCACGATGGCTTTGTCGTTCATAGAAGTTGTTCATCAGACGAAATTCAAAAGCAGATAGACCCTGGGTGCCCCCAGGAATCAAGGAGTAAAACTTGCCAACCGAAATGAAATGCCCGGTAATGGGTGCCGTCCGCGCACACACGGCAGCTGGGGCCCCATCGAATGCGGGCTGGTGGCCGGATCAGCTGAACCTGAAGATCCTTCACCAGAACTCCCCACTGTCCGACCCCATGGACCCGTCTTTCAACTATGCCGAAGCCTTCAAAAGCCTCGACCTGAATGCGGTCATCCAGGACCTGCATGCCTTGATGACCGCTTCCGAGGATTGGTGGCCGGCCGACTATGGCCATTACGGCGGGCTCTTCATCCGGCTGGCTTGGCACAGCGCCGGCACCTATCGCATCGGCGACGGCCGCGGCGGGGCTGCCTCCGGAACCCAGCGCTTTGCCCCCCTCAATAGCTGGCCAGACAACGTAAGCCTCGATAAGGCGCGCCGGTTGCTTTGGCCGATCAAGCAAAAGTATGGCCGGAAGATCTCCTGGGCCGACCTCATGATTCTGTCCGGCAACGTGGCGCTGGAGTCGATGGGCTTTAAGACTTTCGGCTTCGGCGGCGGTCGCGCGGACGTGTGGGAGCCCGAAGAGGACATCTTCTGGGGTCCAGAAAGTACCTGGCTCGGCGACGCGCGCTACTCCGGCGATCGTCAGCTCGATAATCCGCTCGGCGCCGTGCAGATGGGCCTGATTTACGTGAATCCGCAAGGGCCCAACGGTAAGCCCGATCCGATCGCGGCCGCCCGGGATATCCGGGAGACCTTTGCCCGCATGGCGATGAACGACGAGGAAACCGTTGCCCTCATTGCCGGCGGACACACGTTCGGCAAAGCCCACGGGGCCGCCGATCCGAACCCGCATGTCGGCCCCGAACCCGAGGGCGCCAGCCTCGAGGAGCAAGGCTTCGGCTGGAAGAATTCTTTTGGCAGCGGAGCCGGTGCCCATGCCATCACCAGTGGACTCGAAGGCGCCTGGACTAAGAACCCCACCAAGTGGGACAACAACTACTTCGAAAACCTGTTCGGCTACGAGTGGGAACTCACCAAGAGCCCGGCCGGTGCCAACCAGTGGACGCCGAAGGATGCGTCCGCGGCAGGCACCGTTCCGGATGCGCATGATCCGTCGAAGCGGCACGCCCCGATGATGTTCACCACCGACCTCTCGCTGCGGATGGATCCGAACTATGCCACCATCTCGAAGCGGTTCTTAGAGCATCCCCAGGAGTTCGCCGACGCGTTTGCCAAAGCGTGGTTTAAGCTGACGCACCGCGACATGGGGCCTCACGTCCGCTACCTGGGTCCGCTCGTTCCCACGGAACCCCAAATCTGGCAAGACCCGGTTCCGGCCGTGGATCACCAACTCATTGGAGACCAGGACGCTGAGGCTCTGAAGGCCAAGATCCTCGTCTCCGGACTCTCGATCTCCCAACTCGTTACGACGGCCTGGGCGTCGGCAGCGACCTTCCGCGGCTCCGACAAGCGCGGTGGGGCCAACGGGGCGCGCATTCGCCTGGCCCCGCAAAAGGATTGGGAAGTGAACCAGCCGACCGAACTGGCGAAGGTCCTCGCAAAGCTCGAGGAGATCCAAAAGGAAGTCAACGGCGCGCAGTCCGGTGGCAAGAAAGTCTCGCTCGCTGACCTGATCGTGCTGGGTGGCAACGCCGCCGTCGAGGCCGCCGCCAAGCGTTCCGGGCACGACGTGAAGATTCCTTTCTCGCCGGGACGCACAGATGCTTCGCCCACCCAGACCGATGCGCACTCCTTCGCCGTACTTGAGCCGGTGGGAGACGGGTTCCGCAACTACCTCCAGGGCAAAGCCCAACGACCGGCCGAAGAAGTGCTGCTCGACCGCGCGCAGTTGCTCACGCTCACCGCCCCCGAGATGACCGTTCTCGTTGGCGGCATGCGGGCCCTGAATGCGAACTTCGGGCAATCCAAACACGGCGTCTTCACCAACCAGCCCGAAACGCTGACGAATGATTTCTTCGTCAATCTGCTCGACATGAAGACGAAGTGGGAGCCGTCCGCCGCGGCGGAAGGCGTGTTTGAGGGACGCGATCGCGCAACCGGCGCCGTAAAGTGGACCGGCACCCGGGTTGACCTCGTCTTCGGTTCCAACTCTCAGCTCCGCGCCATCTCCGAAGTTTATGGCTGTGACGACTCAAAAGAGGCGTTTGTCAAAGATTTCGCGGCGGCGTGGAACAAGGTGATGAACCTCGATCGCTACGACCTGACCTAAACGCGACGGAAACGAGAGTGGCAGGTCCTGAATTGGTCACTCTTCGCATTTGGCACGATGAACAAGGAGACTGACGCATGACATCGCCTTCCGCTTGCCGTGCAAGATCGGCTCCCGTGTCGGCGTCGCCGTCTGCGAGGTCGTCGCCGAATACCGCGTTTGGCGCAATCCCTTCTCAGCGAAGATCACCGGTCCCAAGCCCAACTAACCCACCCAGAAAAAAATAAAAGATCGAAAAACAAACCCGGCGATCTCGGTCAAAACAAACATTTCAAACTTTTGGGTTCCACCGTTCGATTTCACCACCATTCTCGTTCCGAACGTCCCATGACCCGCTGTGTGCCGACGCCTACTTCTCGGTCAATTGGGCGGCCTGCGCGAGTTGAGCCTTCGTGCCCCGGGCCGCGATGATACGCCGGGAACTGTAAGTAAAAATTCGGGTCAAGCGGGCTTCTGTGCGCATCCTCACCGCGAGTTTCTGCAGAGCTTGTGGCGTGTCGGCTTTTGGCATATGGAAAAGGCGAATGGTATCGTCGGCCGCTCCAGGATTGGCGTAAATGGCAGGCCCCGAAGTGGGCTGATCTAGCCAAGTCACCAACCATTCGGCCATGGCGACATGCCCGGCGGTACTGCGGACAGTGAGCGAGGGCTCCGGGGTGTAAACGAAAAGCCGCCGGATGCCGGTGATGGAGCGGACCAAGGTCGCCATTTCATAAAGGTCCTGGGTGACGTTGGTGTTTTTCAGGTCGAACATCTTGACAATGTTTTCGCCATCATCGGGGTCGAGCTGGGCGGTGAAGGCGGGTCGATTGTTCGAGCGCAAATCAATGCCGGACATGAGCCAGTCGGCTAACGCGCCTTGGGCGGCAGAGCCACGAAAGATGATGGCGTGCTGGTCAGCGTCCACTTGCAGCTCCTTGATGTCGGTGATCGCCCTCACGATGGTCGCCGCCTCCTGGAGAGACCGGGCTTGGGTGATGCGGTTAAAGTGGAAGACCCGCTCGAGGTCATCCTGAGCAAAGGCAAGGGAAACGAGCAGCGCTGGCAGTAAGTTCCGAACCATACCAGATAGACGCCTTCCCCTGGCCAAGCGTGCAGCACGTATCATAGGGGTTGACCATGAAAGGCAAATGGCTACTGCTGGGCGGCGTGTTGGCGATGTTGGCGGCGACCGCCGCCGCCGTCTGGTACTCGCGTTCGCCAGCGCCCTCTGACGCCAAACAGAAGCCCGCACCAGTGGCAGAACTTCCGGCCGTGACGGCGGGCGAACTAAGCGTCTCCGGGCGCGTGCAGGCTACGAAAATGGTGCAGGTTCTCGCCCCCGTGGACGGCGTGCTGGAAGAGCTGCGGGTGAAAGAAGGCGAGGACGTCGCCGAAGGCCAATTGATGGCGCGGGTGAAGAACAACTCGCTCGATCTCACCCATGAACAAGCGGGCCAGCAAGTGGAAGCGCTGCAATCGAAGGTAAACAACCTGGACGCTTCTTTAATCGCCGGCCGTCTGGAAGCGCAGCGCACCCGTGCCGATGCCGACCTGCTGAAGGTGCGCGGGGAAGCGGCTCGCAAAGAGTTGGACCGGCAGGCGATGCTGATGAAAGAAGGCGCCACGCCGCGCTTGAAATTTGAGAAGAGCAAGCAGGATTACGAAAGCGGCTTGGTAGATTTTGAGGCAAAGGACAATTTGGCGCGCCAAGCCAGTGACCGCGTGGAGAGTATTGGCCGTGCGCTCGACGCAGCCAAGAAGGCGCTGGCCGACCAGTCCGCCGATTGGGAAGATGCGAAAAGCGGCCTCAATTCGGCCGAAATTCACGCTCCGGCGGACGGCGTGGTGGTAAAAGTGGGCAAGCAGAATGGCGAGCCCGTGGACAAGCGCGTCACCGAGGTCTTCCAGATTGCCGTCGACCTAACTGCCCTGGAAGCAGTGGTGTCGTTGAACCCCGAAGAGCTCAAACTGGTAAAGCCCGGCCAAGCCGCGGTGATCTATCTCGTCGAGGCCGGCAACGAGCCGATTGCCGCCACTGTACGGGAAATTAAGGCCAACGAAGCCTATCTCGATTTTAAGAGTCCGAACCCCGCCGTGCGCCC
>JAYVUQ010000502.1:0-3402 GCA_043787785.1 Bryobacteraceae bacterium | reverse complement strand
GGTTCGATGGGCGGCACCACCAATGACGTGGGGATTATTCGTTTACCCGAGGATGCGGGGCACGTGGCGATTGCGGTGTTCGTGAAAGCGTCGGACGAGTCGGTGGCGCAACGGGAACGCAAGATCGCCGAGATCGCGCGCGCGGCCCACGACTATTTCTTGTTCGTCAAAGCCCGCTAAGCTGCTGCCCGCTAAGCTGCTGCCCGCTAAACTGCTGATTGACGCGTTCGAGAATGCGCATCGTCCAGCGCGACGAGGTTGACGTCCTTCCGCACTCCCGGGACACCGAGAGCCTCATGGAGCGACAAAGCGGCCACCCCCGTGGCAGAATCACGCCCATTTCTTTGGCGTCGCCGCGCAGATGATCCGTCGCATTCTGGTAGACCATGCCCGCAGCCATCAGTCGGCCAAGCGCGACGTTCACCCAGAATGATGGCAAAAGGCACTTTGTTACACTAAAATGGAATGTCCTACGACGTCGTGATTATCGGTTCTGGACCAGGCGGCTATTCGGCGGCAGTGCGTGCCGGACAGTATGGCCTGAAGACGGCTCTCATCGAAAAAGAGACCAAACTGGGCGGCACTTGCCTGCATGTGGGGTGCGTACCTACGAAGGCGCTGCTACATTCGGCTGACGTTTGGGACTATTTCGTCCATGGCGAGGATGAGGGCGTTGAATGCCAGAATCCGAAGCTGAACTACCCCAAAGTGGTGGCGCGCAAGGGGCAGATCGTCTCAAAGCACGCCAAGGGCATCGAGTTCCTCATGAAGAAGAACAAGGTGGATGTCATCCCGGGTTACGGCAAACTCGCGGGCCCCGGCAAGGTGGAAGTGACTGCCCCCGATGGCACCAGGAAGATGATTGAAGCGAAGAAGATTATCATCGCCACGGGGTCTGAAGCGCGCATGATCCCGGGCCTCAAGGCCGACCCCGACTTCATCCTCACCAATATTGAAATCCTGAATCTGCAGAGCGTGCCTAAGAGCCTGGGCATTATCGGCGCGGGAGCCGTGGGGTGCGAGTTCGCCTCAATCTTTCGCCGCTTTGGCTCCGAGGTGACGATTCTCGAAATGCTGCCGCGTCTGGTGGCCGTGGAAGACGAAGAAGTGAGCAAGGAGTTGGAGCGCAACTTCAAGAAGATCGGCATTCGGGTGGAATGCGGGGCCAAGGCGGAGAATATTGAGCGGACCGGCACGGGTGTGAAGCTGCAAGTAACGCTGGCCAGCGGCAAGGTGGAGATGATGCAGTTCGATAAGCTGCTGATCGCCGTCGGCCGCAAGCCGAATACGGAAAGCATCGGGGCCGAGGGCACGCTGATTGAGCTGGATCGCGGCTTCATCAAGGTGAGCCCAAATCAGGAGACCGGCGAGTCCGGCGTATATGCGATCGGCGATGTGGTGGCCGGCACGCCCCAGTTGGCGCACGTGGCGACAGCAGAAGGCATGGTGGCGATCGCGCACATCGCCGGCAAGCCCGTAACGCCCATCAAGCGCAACCGCATCCCGGGCGCGACTTACACGGCCCCCGGCATCGGCAGCGTCGGGCTTACCGAGGCGCAAGCCAGGGCGCAGGGTTTCAACGTCAAGATCGGCAAGTTTCCGTTTTCGGCCAATAGCAAGGCCTCGATCGTGGGCCACCACGAGGGCTTTGTGAAGATTGTCGCCGATCAGAAATTTGGCGAGATCCTGGGGGTCCACATCATCGGCCACCACGGCTACGAATTGATCGCCGAGGCGGTGGCGGCCATGGAGGCCGAGGCGACCGTGGAGACGATGATGAACACCATCCACGCCCATCCCACGCAGTACGAAGCGCTGGGTGAAGCGTTTAACGCCGTGCACGGGCTGGCCATTAACGCCTAGATGCGAAGCTGCGAGTTTCATGACTGGGGCTTGGTGCCCTACGCGGAAGCCTGGGAGCGGCAACGATCCCTGGCCGAACGGCGCAAGCGGGGCGAGATTCCCGATCAGTTGCTCATCGTCGAACACCCCCCGGTGATTACGATGGGTCGCAATGGGCATGACGAAAACCTGCTGACGTCGCCCGCCGAATTGGCCGCGCTGGGCATTCAGTTTGAGCAAATTGACCGTGGCGGCGACGTCACCTTTCATGGGCCAGGCCAAATCGTCGGCTACCCCATCGTCGATCTGAGAGAATGGAAGCGCGATGTAGGTGCGTACCTGAGAGCGCTGGAACAGTTGCTGATTGATACCCTTTCTGATTGCGGTCTGGTTGCCGAGCGGTGGCCCGGCAAGACCGGCGTCTGGATTGACGGCCGCAAAGTGGCCGCGATGGGCGTACACCTGAGCCGTTGGGTGACCACCCATGGCTTTGCTTTGAATTTTGATACGGATTTGAGTTACTTCCGCCACATCGTGCCCTGCGGCCTCGCCCTTCCCGTTACTTCGATGCGGGCCGAGGGATCGCGCGCGCCAAAGCCGGAGGTGGTTGCGGCCTTAACGCGCCACTTCGCCCAGCAGTTTCACACCGAGATTTTTGTTCCCCAGGAGAGCTTTTCATGATCGATGTCGTTATGCCCCAGATGGGCGAGAGCATTGTCGAAGGTACACTCACGCGCTGGCTGAAAAAGCCGGGCGATTCCGTCAAGCGCGACGAGCCGCTATTCGAGATTTCTACCGATAAGGTGGATAGTGAAATTCCCTCGCCGGTGGCGGGCATCTTGTCGGCCGTGCTGGTAGAGGAGGGCAAGGTGGTTGCAGTGAACGCGATTGTGGCGCGCATTGACGATGGAGCTTCGGCTGCACCGGCGCCTGCTGCCGCGAAGGCGCCGGCTCCAGTTCCGGCATCGGTTCCTGTGGCGTCAGTGCCACCACCTGCTGCCGCACCTGCCGCCGCCGCTGGCGAGGTAAACGTGGTCATGCCGCAAATGGGCGAAAGCATCACCGAAGCGACGCTTACCAAGTGGCTTAAGAAACCGGGCGACACCGTCAAACGCGACGAAGCCCTCTTTGAAATCTCCACCGACAAGGTGGATAGCGAAGTGCCTTCGCCTATTGACGGCATCCTCGTCAATGTTTTGGTCCAGGAAGGTGCCACGGTCGGCGTGAACGCCATCGTCGCCAAGATTGCCAGTGCTGGTGCCAGTGCCCGCTCCGGTGCCGCACCTGCGGTTCCTGTAGCCGCGGCCCTTGCCCCGGCGGCCGCGCCCCCGGCTGCTTCCGCTTCATCGGCCGCGGTTCCGGGCGACCTTCAAGGGCCGCTTTCACCGCTGGTCCGTAAGATGGCTCGCGAATATGCGATTGACCTCGCGCAGGTTCCCGGCACTGGCGCTGGCGATCGCATCACCAAGCAGGACGTCGAGAACTACATGGCCCAGCAAGGCGCCCGAACTCTGGCGGGTGCGCCGGCGCAGGCTGCTGCTGCGGCGGCGAAAGCTCCCT
>JAYVUQ010000501.1:0-3235 GCA_043787785.1 Bryobacteraceae bacterium | reverse complement strand
GTTCGAGCGCTCCCGTGCGGACATGATGCGTCTCTTCGCCGGGGGGGGCCCGCGTGGACCCGAAGGCGGGCCCAGACGATGGCCCGGCCCTCCCCATTTCGGCCAGCGGCAGCCGCCTGAATTCGGCCAGCTCCGGTCGCCCAGCGGCCACGGCGATTGGCAAATGTACGTTAACCCGCCGGGTGGTTCGCTGGAAGCCTTGGTAGAGTATTCGCGCTGGCGTAACTTGGGGCTCGCCCTCACCTTGCTGCTACTGATTATCGCCACTGCTTTATTATTGGTCCGGTCGGCCCGGCAGGCCCAGCAACTGGCGGAGTTGCAAATGAACTTTGTCTCCAGCGTTTCGCACGAACTGAGAACGCCGCTGACGGTAATTCGCACCGCCGCATTCAACCTGCGCGGCAAAGTGGCGGCCAAGCCCGACCAAGTGGAGCGGTACGGTAAGCTGATTCAAGAGCAGAGCGAGAAGCTGGGCGCGTTGGTGGAGCAGGTGCTCCGTTACGCCAGCTCTCGGGTCGGCCAAGTGATTCAGGAGCGGGAGGCCGTATTGGTTGACGATGTGATCGAAGGCGGCATCCAGGCCAGCCAACTGGCGCTTGATCAGTCGCCCTACCAGTTAGAGAAGCAGATCGTTCCGGGCTTGCCGCTCATGCTGGCGGACGAACGTGCGCTGCAACATGTGGTGCAAAACCTACTCGACAATGCCATAAAATATGGCACGGAGGCGAGTAACTGGATTGGCCTGCAGGCCAGTCTGACGGGTGATTTTGTGGAGATCCGGGTGGCCGACCGGGGTCCGGGAATTCCGGCGGACGAGCAAGCTCACGTCTTTGAACCTTTCTTCCGCGGTCGCCGCGCGTTGGCCGACCAAGTACAAGGGACGGGCTTGGGGTTGAACTTGGTGAGGAAGATCGTCCAGGCCCACGGCGGCACCATCCGCGTGCAAAACCATGCTCCGCAAGGCACCGAGTTTGTGGTGCGAATCCCTGTGGCCCCACCGGAGATGCAAGATGAATTCGCGCATACTGCTGGTTGAGGATTCACCCGGGCTGTTGCTTACGATTCCAGATTTGCTTTCTACGGACGGCCACGAAGTGTTTACCGAACAGGACGGCGAAGCTGGTTTGGCGCGTGCCTCCCGCGAAGAGTTCGACTTAGTCATCCTCGATGTGATGCTGCCAAAAAAGAATGGCTTCGATGTCTGCCGGGCGCTAAGGCAACAGGGCAACGACGTAGCTATCCTCATGCTCACGGCCAAGACTCAGGTAGTGGACCGGGTGGTGGGTTTAAAGCTCGGGGCCGATGACTATCTGGCGAAACCCTTCGACCCCTCCGAGTTACTCGCCCGGGTAGAGGCGCTGCTACGGCGGGTGAAAAAAGAGCATCGCATTCCGGTCCGTTCCTTTGAATTTGGCGACGTCAAAGTAGATTTTGAAACCGGAGAAGTAACTCGGACCGGGGTGCCGGTGGCGTTGGCGGCGAAGGAATTGGCACTGCTGCGTTACCTCGTGGATGCGCGTGGCCGCGTGGTTCCGAGGGAAGAACTGCTGCGCGAAGTGTGGGAATATCAGAGTGATGTATCTTCGCGGACTGTTGACGTACATCTAGCTTGGTTGCGGCAAAAACTGGAAGAACATCCACAAACTCCGCGGTATCTGCATACAAGTCGCGGTAAGGGCTACCGCTTCGTTATCTGAGTTACTTTCTGTCTAACCCTGGAGCCCGCCGCTCACGCGGCGGGCTAAGTACTTTCTGTTACGGGCGACCGCCCTGCCCTCCCGTTCCCCGGCTGATAAGCAGCGTATCGTACTTGGACTTTTGTTCCGGTGTCAGCAACGCATAAAACTTGGCATTGGCCTTGGCGTGAATGGCGGCGATTTGGCCTTCTACGACACCGGCGGCAGCGGCGAGACGATCCAGTTCGCTGTCGGCCTTGTTAGCCTTTACCGCTGCGGTTAGGGCGTCGTGCGCCGCGGTTAACGCCCCACGCGCACTGGTGCTGGCGGTGTGAGCCGCGTCAAAGATCGTCTTGGCTTGCGTCTTCTGCGCATCCGTTAGAGACAGATAGCCAGACAGGTAGTCCAGCGAATTGCCCCGCCCGCGCGGCCCTTGCGCCATCATCGGTAAAGCAGCTGCCATCATCAAGGCAGCGGTTAGTAAGCGTCTGTTCAACATCTCTGGTGAACCTCCTAATCCCTTAAACGCGGTGGCCCCATTGGCGTTGCGGTGGAAATCGTAAAGAGTTGTTTACGTACTTGCCGCCGCACGAATCATGTAACCGGCGCGGGGCACGGTAAGAATATAGGAGGGCTTGCTCGGGTTATCTTCGAGCTTACGGCGCAGGGTAGCCACATGGACGTCCACGGTTCGAGTACTGGCCGAGCGATAGCCCCAGACCTGCGCGAGTAACTCACTTCGCGAGATCGCGCACGCTCGGCGCGCGATCAGATATTGCAGCAGCATCAGTTCTTTGGTGGTTAGGTCAAGGGGTGAGTGGTGCTTCGTCACGCGGGCCCGCAGTAAGTCCACGTCAATCGGGCCCAACTGACAGGGCCCGCCTAAAGAAACCCAGCGCGAACGCCGGATGATAGCGTGGATGCGAGCCAGAAGCTCGGCCGGTTCAAAGGGCTTGGTGACGCAATCGTCGGCGCCGAGACGGAGCGAAGTGACCTTGTGCTGCGTGTCAGTGCATGCGGTTAAGATCAAGATGGGCAGCATGACGCCGCGCTGGCGCAGTTGCTCGCAGACGGCCAAGCCGTTTTTGGCGGGGTAAGGTGAGATCCAGCAGCAAAAGGTCGAAGCGCCCCTCCACGGCGCGGTCGAAGGCATCCACGCCGTCAGCCACGCGCTGCACCCTGAAGCCTGCGGCCAGCAAGGTATCGGTAAGCACCTGGGCTAACCATGCGTCGTCTTCGGCGAGAAGAATGCGGCCTTGAAATAGTTCGTCCACAGTGGTTTCGACGCGCC
The DNA here is from genome assembly GCA_043787785.1 of Bryobacteraceae bacterium. Classification (GTDB taxonomy): domain Bacteria; phylum Acidobacteriota; class Terriglobia; order Bryobacterales; family Bryobacteraceae; genus JALHNI01. The sequence continues at coordinate 268 of JAYVUQ010000501.1, read as the reverse complement.
GGGTTTCCGGCCGTGCGTAAAGGCCCAGGAAAGCCTTCGTTAAGAACGTAAAGAACCGGGCCGTTTCGACAACTATCGCCAATCCAGCGGCGTTATACCTTACAGCGGAACAGCCACTATGCGAAACATCTCTCAATTCACCAAAAGACTCTCGGGCGAACAGTGGTTTCCCCTTGGCATCGGGTTGGGGGTGCTGTTAGCCGTCGGCTTGCTAGCAAATTCAGTTACGAACTACCTCTTCGTTTCGCAGCGAATTCAGGTGGACCAA
>JAYVUQ010000500.1:0-7116 GCA_043787785.1 Bryobacteraceae bacterium | reverse complement strand
GGCTTCACCGATATCCCCGGCCTCAAAGTAGGCCATGCGACCGACCTGGAAGGTCTCACCGGCTGCACCGTCATCCTCTGCGAGGGCGGTGCCACGGCGGGCGTGGAGATCCGCGGAGGTGCCAGCGGGACGCAAGAGATCGACACACTGAACCCACTGCACGTCACGGATCGCATTCATGCACTCGTCTTTGCGGGCGGCAGCGCGTTTGGCCTAGAGTCCGCCAGTGGGGTGCGGCGGTATTTGGAACAGAAGGGCATCGGTTTCGACATGCGGGTGGCGCGCGTACCGATTGTGCCGGCGGCGATTCTCTTTGATCTGAGCTTGGGCAAGGCGACGGCCCGGCCGACGCGGGAAATGGGGATGACGGCGGCGGCGATGGCGCACGATGGGCCGGTGGTGGAAGGCAATGTCGGGGCCGGCACCGGCGCGTCGGTGGGCAAGATTCACGGCATCGGGCGGGCGATGAAGGGCGGGGTCGGCACAGCGACCGTGGCGCTGGAAGGAAAATATCAGGGAGTGCTGGTATCGGCCTTGGCGGCGGTGAATGCCTGGGGCGACGTACGCGATCCGGCGACGGGCAAGATCCTGGCCGGGGCGCGGGCCAGCGCAACGTCACGCGACTTTGCCGATACGATCCGGGAAATGAAACGTGGCGTGACGGCGCCGGTAAGCTCTGCGCCGGTAAACCCAGCCGCCAACACGACCTTGGTGGCCGTGGCCACGAATGCGTCCTTGAGTAAATTGCAGGCTACGCGAATCGCGCAGTTAGCGCAGGTGGGATTGTCGCGGGTAGTATCACCGTGTTACACCCGCATTGATGGCGATGTAGTATTTTGTTTGTCGCCGATGGGGAGTAAGTTAATCGCCGACGTAGATACGCTGGGAGTAGCGGCGGCGGAAGCAGTGGCCGAGGCGATTGTCAGGGCGGTGAAGCGGAGTGGGGGGTTGGGCGGGATCCCAGGTTTGGGCGGGTAAAAGAATCGCCGGGAGCACCGGCGGGATGGACAGAAGAGCTCCTAGCTAAGGGCTCGGCTTGCATCGGATCACCGGTTTGGGAGCCGGTAGCCGGGTCCGGATTATCACGCTACCGGCCTTCGAGAAGATCGTCCTGATGCTAGTGGCCACGTTTGGCATGATGGAGCCCGCCGCCACCGCGACGAAACCAGCCATCAACGCATCTTCAAATCAAGTCTTGACTGCCGGTATCTTTCCGGATTTTCATCCGGAGCAAAAGTAAAGGATCGTTTTCTTGTTTTCATGAGTTCCCCTATCCCCTTGTCGATAGAGAGCGGGCGAACGAAGTGCCCTGGTGGCCAGCCTCGTTCGCCCACGAAGGAAAAACTAGGAGCCGGTGCCCGAAGAGGCGGTCATCACGCTACCGACCTTCGAAAAGATGGTGCTGATGCTGGTCGCCACGTTGGGCATGATGGCGCCGGCGGCAACGGCCACAAAGCCGGCCATCAACGCGTATTCGATCAAATCCTGGCCACGGGTGTCCTTCCAGATCCGGAGCTGCCACACGAGTTTCATAACGTTCTTCATTTTGTATTTCTCCTTAACGGTTTTTTCGGTCTATTGTTTTGTTTCACTCGTCGCAACGAATTGCCGCGAGCGAACCGGGCTTCCTACGAGCAAAGCCCGAAAGTAACTGACGAGCGCCGGTAAAATTACGAACCGGTGCCCGACGAAGCGGTCATCACGCTGCCGACCTTCGAAAAGATCGTGCTGATGCTGGTCGCCACGTTCGGCATAATCGCGCCCGCCGCAACAGCGACAAAGCCAGCCATCAATGCGTATTCAATCAAATCCTGGCCACGGGTATCTTTCCAGATCCGCAGCTGCCACACGAGTTTCATAACGTTCTTCATTTTGTATTTCTCCTTAACGGGTTCTTCGGTCTTATTTTCCACTCGCGGCAATGATTGCCGCCAGCGAACCGGACTTCCACCTGGGAAAGCCCGACAAGTCAATTGCGAGCCAGCAAATTAGGAACCAGTGCCAGAAGCGCCGGTCATCACACTACCGACCTTCGAGAAGATCGTGCTGATGCTCGTCGCCACATCGGGCATGATCGCGCCTGCAGCAACGGCGACAAAGCCGGCCATCAATGCGTACTCGATCAAATCCTGACCACGCGTATCTTTCCAGATCCGCAGTTGCCACACTTAGGTTCTTGAATTTCTTCATTTGCGTTCCGTTCCTTTCGGAGGGACTTGTTTGGATGAATCGAATGTAAACCGATACGGGTTTGATGGAAATTAGGGTTTTTCCTAAGTTTTTAGGCAAACCCCCTTAGGGCCACTGTGCCCTGCCCGGTTCGCGTACTAAGCCCCTCTTTTGCGGGGGCGCTAAAGGTCCGCTCCGGACCTGCCGATATCTCCCATAAGTCCCGTGCTATGAACCACTCAGCGTTCGCCCCCTCAGTTTTCGCTCACGCTGCGACACGCGGCTGGGCCCGTTGGTGTGTTCCTTCTCTATCGGATCTATTGTTCGTGGCTTTGATGTTTTGGCTGATTCTGTTTACCAATTCCGGTAGTTCCAATGGCTTGTTGTCAGACGCCGCCACTGGATTCCACATTAGAACTGGCGAACGGATACTCGATACCGGCGCCCTTCCGTACCAGGACCCCTTCTCGTTCTCCAAACCCGCCCAAACCTGGTTCGCGTGGGAGTGGCTGGCGGACCTGCTGTTTGCCGCAATCTTTCGCACCGGGGGGCTGAAGTGGATCGTCGTGCTTTCCGCGGCCACGCTCGCCCTTTGCTGTTGGCTGGTGCTGCGAACGATGGTCGCGGCCGGAGCCAACGCTCTGGCATCCATCTTTGTCCTCCACGCCGTCATTGGCGCGGGCTCGGTACACTTTCTCGCCCGGCCCCATATTTTCACGATTCTGTTCCTGACGGTGTCCTTTGCTTTGCTGCGTCACGACCAGGAGGCCAATCCGCTGGGTCGCTCGCGCCGCATCTGGTGGCTGGTGCCGCTGACCGCGGTCTGGGTGAATGTGCATGGCGGCTTCGCCGGATTGCTGGTGACGCTGGCGGTGCTGGTGGCCGGATCGCTGCTGGAAGGCCAATATGCCCGCGCCCGGCGCTGGGGCGCGGTGCTGGCGGCCTGCCTCGCCGCTTCCCTCGCCAACCCTTATGGCTACCACCTCCATGTCCACTTGGCCGACTATCTGCGAGCCGACTGGATTCGCAAGATGGTGCAGGAGTTTCAGCCGCCGGTGCTCGAGACGGCGTCGGGAACCTATTTCGAGTGCTTGTTGTTTGCCGGATTGGTAGCCGCGGCAAGGCTTGCTTGGCAGGGCCACTGGAGTTGGGCGCTGCTGATTGCGGCCTGGGCCCATGCCTCGCTGCTTTCAGTGCGGCACGTGCCGATCTATGCCGCCCTGGTGGCGCCTCCGCTGGCCGTGATGCTCTCGGACGGCATGCGGTTTCTGGCGCAGCGCGATGGGCGCAAGTCGGTGGCGGCTTTGCTCGAGGCGATCGGCCGCGAGCATGTGCCCAACATCGTCCGGGCCAGCGCCCTGGTGCCGGTATTGCTCGCCGGCCTCTTGCTGAGCAACGTCGGTCTCAGCTACCCCACCGACTTTCCGGCAGCCAAGTTTCCGGTCAACCTGATTGCCAAGCATCGCGCGCTGATTGAGAAGTCGCGCCTGTTCACCCTCGACGCTTGGGGCGACTACCTAGTCTATCGTCACTATCCCAAACAGCAAGTATTCTTTGACGGCCGCACCGATTACTATGGCCGCCAAATGAGCGAGGAGTACCTCGCGCTGGTGAATGGTGCGCCCGGTTGGCGGGAGTCACTCCAAAAGTACGGGGTCAATGCGGTTATGATCAGTACTGCTAGCCCGCTGTCGCAGTCGCTGTCACGCGATCCGGATTGGCATCTAATCGATACGATGGACGCCGTTGGGCTGTACCAGCGCTCAAGCCCGCGTGATTAGCGCAATTTCGGAAGGAATATCCAATCGTATGGTCCGTATTCTCTTGGGTGTCTTGGTATTGAGCCTGCCGCTACAGGCCACGGTGCTGCAATTTGTCCCGCAGTTGGGGGCCATCGGCAATATCAATAGCGCGACGTACGCGCCGGGCGCGGCCCAGTCCGGCGTGGCCCAACTGATCTTCTCGAATGGCGCCCTGTGCACCGGCACGGCGATCACCCCTACCGTCATCCTGACGGCCGCACATTGCATCGGTGGCATCGCCACCGGGGCGAACGCCTCGTTTACTGACTCTGGCGTCAACACTGGCACCTTTAGCGTAGCCAGCTTTCTCGTCCATCCGGCCTGGACCGGAGACGCCCTCAACGATGTCGATTTGGCGCTCGTGTTTCTGACGTCGCCTTTAGCCGCCTGGGTAAGCATCTATCAGCTTTACAACACCACCGACGAGATCGGTCAGACGTATACCGTGGCTGGTTACGGCTTGCGGGCGTCGGGCACCCCCTCCGCAGCCGGTGCGCAAGGAAGTGCGGGCGGAACCGGCGTTCTCCGGGTGGGCGACAACATCTGGGACTCGACACTTGCCTTCTACCGTCCCCTGCGCACCGATGTCTTGATCTCTGATTTTGACGCGCCCGGCGTCCTCGTCAATGGTGCCGTAAGCCGGGAAGTTACCGTGGCTCCAGGCGACTCTGGCGGCCCCAGCTTTCTGGGTAACCGGGTGGCCGGCGTCACTTCCTTCATCGCCGCCCCCGCTACGCCCACCGGTGCGTATGGTGACCTGAATGGCATGACGCGGGTCTCCTCGCATTTGGTCTGGATCAACGCCAACGCCGGCACCAGCCAAGTCCCCGAGCCGGGGACCTTTGGTTTGGCCGGGTTTGCCGTCTACTTGATTTGGACGGCCAAGCGGCGCGCATCGGCCAGTTCGTAAACCACACCATGCGCCGTCCGGAAGACGGGCTTTAAGGCTGGGTGGGTTCGTAAAGTTTCCATCACCGCCGCCTTTTCCTCATCAGCCAGATCGCGCCGGAAGTCGCTAGCGTTGACGTACAAGTAGCGAAAGCCGCGTTCGCCGGCAAAGCGATCGATCTGGCGAAAGAACCCCGCCGTCGTTTTCTGATCCTCGCGGTACCAATACTTGGTAGGAATGACGCGGTGAATGGAGTAACGCCCGGTGAACAAGTACAGCGTGGGGTCATCATAAGCCATCACCCGCTCACCCGGCGGCAGGTTCTGCTCCATCCAGCCATAAGCCGCGCGCTTCTCAGCCAGATCCAGCCGGCCCTGGGCATAACCGGCGGGGATGACGCTGAAGTCCGCTTCGACGTGCCGCCACACGCTCGAGATCAAGGCCAGCGCGGCCATTGCCGCAATCAGACCTCCGGCGAACTTCTGGTCCTTGGCCGGCTTGGCCATCACCTGCCGGGTCATCGTGTACAGATTCTGCATTTCGACAAAAAGCCCGGCTAAGCACAGCGGCAGCAAGGGCAGGGTGAAGCGCTCATTGGGCGGAAAATGCCAAATCAACAAGATCGACGACGAGAAAGCGGCATAGAGAATGTAAGCTCGCATGTGGCCCTGGCGATAGAGCCGCGCGATGCCCGCCACCGTCACCAGTGCGGCCACCATGGTGGCGATCTTGCTGAAGAAATTCAACTCGGTCTTCGGCAAGGCGAAGGCACCTATACCTAGCAAGAGCTGGTCCAGATTCTTCCACACCACCAGCGGCAAGGTCTCCCACGTGACATTCATCACCTGATAGGCCAGGTAATTGGTGGATTCAATGTTCACTAAATCGAGCGAAGCGCTGCGATGCACAGCAGACCAAGCCATCCAGCCCGCCACCGCCGGAGTGATCCCGACCAGAAATCGCAGCGCCTCCTTGCGCTGGCCCAACAGCCAGTAGAAGAGCGGAAACGAGATCACCAAGGGCAAGGCCGCGGTCCGCGTTAAGTAGGCGGCGCCCGCTACGAGGCCCGCCGTTAGTGCCCACCGACGCTCGCCCAGCAGCAGGCACACGAGCAGCAGGCCAGTGAAAGGGATCTCCGTAAACAGGCTGGTGCCGAAGGCCAGCACATAGGCGTTTAAGCCCAACATCGCCGCTAGGATCGGATTTAGGCCATGCCGGACGTAGTAAATCGCCGAAAGCCCGATCAGCAGCGGGATAAAGATCCATTGCAGCAACATTGCCCACGGCAGCATCGCCGGGAAGCCGGGCCCCCAGCGCCAAAGAGTGGATAGATACAGCGGATAGAGCGGTGGGTATTTCGTTTGCGCGGGCTCGCCCGGCAGGCTCAAAATGCGATATCCTTGTCCGTCGGTAAGCGATTTGGCCGAGATGAGATAGATGCCGTCGTCGTGCAGTTCGCCGATGCGGGGCAGGTCGCGGTAGCTCCAAGCCAGCCATGCCGACGGTACACACGCCAACCCCAGAATTGCCCACCCACGAATGCTCATCCCAGAGAAGATCGGCATCCGGCGGGCTTAGCCTTAGACTATATAAAGTGATCGACCAACTCGCCTACCTCAAAAAAGGCCTCGCCGAACTCCTTCCCGAAGAGGAACTCCGCCACCGGCTCGCCACCGGCAAGAAGCTGCGCGTCAAAGCCGGCTTCGACCCCACCGCGCCCGACCTTCACCTGGGCCACACCGTCCTGCTGCGTAAGATGAAGCATTTCCAGGACCTCGGCCACCAGGTGATCTTCCTGATCGGCGACCTGACCGGCCTCATCGGCGACCCCACCGGCCGCAACGCCACCCGCCCGCCGCTCACCCGCGCCCAATTGGCCGAAAACGCCGAAACGTACAAGGCCCAGGTCTTCAAGATCCTCGATCCTCAACTTACCGAGGTCCGTTATAATTCCGAGTGGCTCGAGCCTATGAGGTTCGAGGAAGTGGTCCGGCTGTGCTCCAAGTACACGGTTTCCCAACTACTCGAACGAGCCGAGTTCCACAAACGATACCAGGCGGAGATCCCGATCTCGGTGCATGAGTTTCTCTACCCACTTTCGCAGGCCTATGACTCGGTGGTGCTCGATTGCGACGTCGAACTTGGCGGCACCGATCAGAAGTTCAACCTGTTGATGGGCCGTCACCTGCAGGTTGAATACGGCCAGGAGCCGCAGTGCATTCTGACGATGCCGCTGCTTGAGGGCCTGGACGGCGT
>JAYVUQ010000499.1:0-8905 GCA_043787785.1 Bryobacteraceae bacterium | reverse complement strand
GGCACGCACGAGAGGATTGGCAGGGTCAGACGGAAGTCCGAACCAGTTATCGATCGAGCGAGCGCTCTCGTTGTACTGAAGGTCACGGTAGTAGTTGGCGCGGACGTTGCCCCGAACCGCTTGCCCGGTACGATCAGCAGCGCGAACGGTCAACGGAAGGCCCGTGCGGGCCGCCAGAGAATAGTTCAAGCTCCAACCGCCGAAAATTGCGTCGAGGGCGCGCGGGGCGGTGGAACCGAACTTCATGCCCTTACCGTAGGGCGTGGCCCAATTGCCACCAATGGTGAAATTGTGACGGATGTCAAAGAAGGCCGGACCACGGTTGGAGCGGCGATCATAGGCGTTCTGCCAATAGGCACCCTCGCCCGACGTGAAGCCCGAACCGTAGTAGCCGAGATTATCGGTGAGCGTTTTGCCCATGGTGTAGGCCGCCAGGAACTCCAGGCCAGCCGCGAAACGGCGACGGCCGGAGACCTGCAACGAGTGGTAGTCCATCGTGGCGGAGCCTTCGGTGCGAGCGACGTTGCCGAGGTTCGGCAAGACATTAATGAGTGGACGGCGCGAGTTGATGGGCGTCCAGTTAGCGAAAGCACCCGTGCCTGGAAGGGGTTGGTTGGCTTCCACGGGAGCGACAAGGTGGGTACCCTTTTGGCCCACGTAGCCGGCGGAGAACGAGGTGGCATTGTCGAGCTGATACTCGAGAGTGAAATTCATCTGGGAGTTGGTCTGCGGACGCAGGTTCAGGTCCCAGGCGCGACCCTGAAGCTGGGGCACGGTGACGCCAGCCGGGCGGGGCATGTCGAGGCGGACATTGGCGGTGGCCACGTCCGAGAAACCGGTACGAATGGTGCCCGGGGTGCGGGGATCGTAGGTGAAGTCAGTTTCGACGAAGAAGGGAGGATTGAGGGTGGTACGCAAGTTAGCACCGGTGCCTTCCATAAAGCTCTGATAGGCGTATCCCGCGCGGACTACCATCTTGCGGCGGAACATGTCGGGCGTCCAGGCGAGCCCAATGCGTGGCATGTATTGGTTGGGATAACCCTTATACGTGGCGCGGCCGAACTCGCCGGAACCGGGCGAGATGAGCGCGCCGGTAAAGGTATTGATATTGATCTGACGATCAGCGACTTCGTAGATCGGTTGCATGTATTCCCAACGCAGGCCCAAGTTCACGGTGAAGTTCGAGGAGACCTTGAAGTCATCCTGGAAGAAGAGGGCAGAGCGCCAGAAGCGGTGACCCCAAGTGCCGGTGGCCGCGCCACGGCCTTTGCCGCTGAGCTGATCCAGGAGGAAGTCAGACAGGTCAAGACCGGTGTAAGTTGGGGTATAACGGAAAACGCCCAAGGCACCGTTGTTTCCGGCGTAGTAGCGATTTTGCTGATAGCGCATGAACTGCGCTCCCATCTTGATGAGGTGCTTACCCTTCTGCCAAGTGAGATTGTCGTAGAAGATGTATTTGTTGTCGGCGGTGTTCGAGAGATTGCCAGTGGAACCGATTCCGGTAAGTCCGCCGCCAATCGTCACCGCGCTGAGGCCGGCGATGGGCTGGCCGCCAGGAATACCAAATTTCTGGTTGCCATCCAGGCCCAACTGTCCGCTCCAATCGATGGTGGTGTCTAGGATCACAACGCGAGAGAACGAGACGCGCGCTTCGTTTACCATCGCCGTGGATAAAGTGCGGTTCCAGTTAATTACCGCCGATTGGGTGGGCCCGCTCTGGCCGGAGGTCATTTGAGTGGGAAGGGGCGCCGCGCTGCCGATGCTCTCATAGCGGCCGATGGACCAGCGGCCCATCAGGTTGTCTTTGTCGGAGAGGCGATAGTCGATTTTCACGTCCGCCTGATGATTTTCGAGCCTGGAAGCCGAAGAACCGCCGTAGTTACCGCCAATGCCTTGGGCTCCAGCGCCGGGTTGGTTCGGCAGGGGATAGAGCGCGGGGTTGGAAAACAAAAAGCGAGCTATCGGGCTAAATCGAGATACCGGAATCTGCTTGTTCGGAAAGGGCTGACCGGTGATAGGGTCGGTAATGATGTTGGTGAAAGAGCTAAGGTCGCCGTTACGAAACGACTGCGGAGCTACCGTGGCGCTGGACGGGCCGCTGGAACGCTGCTTGGTGCCTTCGTAGTCCATAAAGAAGAACATCTTGTTGCGTTTGATAGGCCCACCGAGCGTGCCACCAAAGATGTTGCGCTTGAACGCCGTACGGGTCGCGGTAGACAAGTTGCGGTTACGAAAAAAGCCATTGGCATCCAGCTTATCGTTGCGCAAAAAGTTAAAAGCGTTGCCGTGGAATTGGTTCGTGCCGCTCTTGATGGAAAGCATGACGGTAGCTCCACCCGAATTGCCAAACTCGGCGGCGGCATTGCCAGTGATCACTTTCACTTCTTCGAGCGCATCGACATTGGGCGAGTATCCAACACGGTTGTCGATTGAGTCGTTTACATCGACGCCGTCGAGCAAGAAATTATTGGTCTGTTCGCGATTACCATTCACGTACGGGCGGGCACCAAAGCGCGAATTCATGCCGGCAGGATTCGGGCTTACCGCGCCGGGAATCAGCAAAGTGAGACTGACGAAATTGCGCCCGTTGAGCGGGAGGGAGGTGAGCTTGGTGGAGCCTAAGCTCTCGCCTGTCTGGGTGGACTCGGTCTGCAGTGTCGGCGCGACGTCGCGCACGTCCACTGTTTCGGTGGGAACACCCACTTCGAGCTTCACATCGACTCGAGCGATTTGGTTCGTGGCAATTTTGAACGGGCCTACCGAGGTCTTCTTGAAACCGGGGCTCTCGACCAGCACGCTGTAGTCGCCGACCGGCAGGAACGGGAAGGTGTAGAGGCCCTCACCGTTGGTGGTCGTGTTAAAGGCCACATTGGTACCAACGTTGGTCGCGATGACCCTAACGGAAGGGATAACGGCACCGGAAGGATCACTCACGTTGCCCGTGATGGACGCGGTGATGGTCTGGCCGGAAAGACTGAACGCTAACGACAGGACGAGTAGCAAAATCAGTGCTGGGCGGGCGGGCAAACGATTCATTCGGATCTCCATAATTGATGACTGTTTTTTCGATTAGGTGGCCATTGGCTGCACTTTAATGAAAATTGATTCACTTTCGGACGGTATCAGCGCCGTCGCATACCTTCTTTGCAACTGGAGGGCCGTTCTGGAGATTGATTGTTATGAATTAGTTACGCAACAGTCACCCGAGGAAAATACGGTTTCGAGAATCGATTTCCTAGTTTTGGAATACGTGGATCTCGCGGCTGGAGTGGGGGTGTGTTGGTTTTTGCGGCGGAGGAAACATGAATAGGTGAGAATGTGCGCCACCGCTCGCGCGATAGCAGGTCAGGCGGGGGTGGTTTCGCGTTCGAGGACGAACTGTTGGCGGACAGGACCGCCGTTCATTTCCTGGTGGCGCGTGACGACTAGTTGACGGCCGTTGGCGGAGAGCACCCAACGGTCAGTGAGGACGCGTGGGTTGCCGTTGTGGTCCCAGGAGGTTTCGACGATGAGTTCATTGCCTTCCCAACGGGCCTTCAATTGGCGGGCCTTGCCCAGCACCTCGATGGTCACAGGGGCTTCGTCGGTGGTGAACTTGCGGACGGTGGTGTTGGCGCCGTTGGTGTCGATTTGGAGGGTGGTGACGGCGAGGTGGGGGTCGGCGTGGACGATGGAATCGACGCGCATTTTGGGCGGTTTGAGGAAGGCGAATTCACTTTGGACGCGATTGAGGGTGAAGGTGCCGGAGAAGTCGGGACGGGGCATGGGCTAGGCCTCACTTTCGGCCGCGGGGTAACAGCCCAGGACGCGGATGAGGTCTGAAACTTCGGCCAGGTGGGCGAGGGCGTGTTTGACGTTAGGGTCGTCAATGTGGCCCAGGAAATCGAGGTAAAACAGGTATTCCCAGGGCCGGCCACGCATAGGGCGGGACTCGATTTTGACGAGCGAAATGTCGCGCAGGGCGAGGGCGGCGAGCGCGCGAAACAAGGAGCCCGGCGAGTTTTTGGTGGTGAAGACGAGCGAGACTTTGCTGGGGGATTTGCTTTTGGCGAGGGGAAAGTCCGGCCGGCGGAGGAGAAAGAAGCGGGTGAAATTCTTGCGATCGTCCTCAATGGAAGCCTTCAGAATTTCGCCGCCATAGTTGGCGGCGGCGAGGCTGGAGGCAATGGCGGCGACGCCGGGCAGTTGGTCCGCCATCATCATTTTGACGCTGCCGGCGGTGTCGTAAAAGGTCTTCTTCTCCAGGCGCGGATGAGCCGCAAAGAAGCGCAGGCATTGGTTGAGCGCGACGGGATGAGAATAGACCTGGGTGAGAGCGGAGAACTTCGTCCCGGGCGGCACGATCAGGTTGTGGACGATGCGGACACTGGTTTCGGCGACGATCTTGAGGTCGAAGTTCAGCAAATGGTCGTAGTTTTCGTGGACGGATCCGTGCAGCGTATTCTCAATCGGCACGACAGCCGCGTCGGCGAGGCCATCCTGCAGGGCGCGGAACATCTGTTCGAAGCGTTCGCAGGGCAACAGATCGATGCGGGTACCCAGCAATTGGACGGCGGCCAATTCACTGAAGGCGCCGCGTTCGCCCTGGAAGGCGACGACTGGTTTCTTTTTCATAGGCACTAACGAGGATCCCACCGTTTGGCGTCGGGCGCGGGGAGGCCCAGGAGGTCGAGCACGCGGTCGACGCAGTGGTCGACCAAGTCGAGCACGGTTTGGGGCTTTTGGTAAAAACCGGGTACTGGGGGGGCGATAATGGCGCCCATCTCGGCGAGGGCGGTCATGGTGCGCAGATGGCCGAGGTGAAAGGGCATTTCGCGAACCATGAGAACCAGCGGGCGGCGCTCTTTGAGCATGACATCGGCAGAGCGGGTGAGCAGATTGTTGGTGTTACCAGTGGCGATGGCCGACATGCTGTTCACCGAACAAGGAGCAATGACCATGCCTTGGGTGAGGCCCTGGGTGAGGTACGAGCCGCTAGCGAGGCGGCTGCCAATGTCCTCAACTGGATAGGAATGGTGGGCTAACTGCTTAAAGTCGGCGGCGAGTTTGCCAAGTTCGAGAAAAGCGGTACGTTCCCCGGAGCGCGTGAGGATGAGGTGGGTCTCCACGTGAGGGAGATCACGCAGCTTTTCGAGCAGCCGCCAGCCGTAGATAGCCCCGCTGGCGCCGGAAACTCCGACGATGAGGCGGGCAGTGAAGTGGGTGTTGCTCATTTATGAATTAAGTCTTTTCTTTTCGATTGTTCCGAAAACGGAACAAAAAGAAAAGGCAGGACTTGCTCAAGATTACGTCCCTTTATATAATCTAAAAAGACCATTCTTCGCGTACCGTAGTTAGTGGCTTGCCGCACTTCAGTCGCACGAAAAGTAGTGATCGGGAGAGAGATAGGCGATTGCCAGCGGGAAGGATCCCTAATGGCATGAATATAACATGGAAGAAGCTGGCCAGAAACTGAAACGGGTTCGCGAACGCCTGAATCTGCGTTACCGCGACGTGGAGGACGCCAGCCAGCGAATCGCCGAACGGCAGAAAAGCGACGAGTTTGTCATCGCGCTGAGCCGCTTAGCCGATATTGAGAACAAAGGGACGGTGCCCAGTGTCTTTCGGCTGTACAGTTTGTGTACAATTTATCGGCTCGACCTGACCGAAGTGCTGGGCTGGTATGGAGTGCCGCTGCATCAAATGGCGGCCGACTCGATGGCGGCGCTGGACGTACCGGCCACGCACCCGTTGCGATTGCGGATGGATACCAATTTCGAAGTGCCGGTACCGCTTAGCCTCGATCCAAGTGTAGATTTTCGCCGCACTACTTATCTAACCCGTATGATTCAGCGCTGGGGCCGGTTGCCGCTGATGCTACTGGGAGGGAACGACTATAAAAGCCAACGCTATGCGATGTTGGGAACGGACGATTGGTCAATGTACCCGTTTCTGCCACCCGGCGCGATGCTGCTGATCGACGAAGGCAAACGGAAGATTGTCGCCGATGGCTGGCGTGACGAAAACGAGCGGCCGATCTATTTTGTGGAACATCGGCAGGGGCATGTTTGCGGCTGGTGCAACCTGGTGGAGGGACGACTGGTGATGCAGTTCGCGCCAGGGGCGAAGACGCCGCCCCGGCTGTTTGCGGAGAACGAAGCGGACATCATCGGGCAGGTGGTGGGGGTGGCGACGCGCTTGGATGCGTGGCGGCGGCGGCCGAATCATACGTAGGGTGGGGATTTTAGGGTGGGCCGTGAGGTTGGTGGCTGCACGCACTGCGAGCAGTGCGTGCAGTGCCACAGTGCGCGGAAGCCGACATTTGGTTAGCCGCGCAAGACGCTGAGAGTGTGGGCGAGAGAAAACTGCTTTTCGTATAGAAATTGGCCTCGTGCGCCGAGGGCATGGCGTTCGTGGGGGTTGGCGAGCAAAGCCTCGACGACGCTGGCCAAGGATTGCTGATCGGAGGCCAAGCCCAGGGCGTTTTGCTGCTGCCAGATCGCTTCGCTGGCTCGCCCTAGGTTGGAGACGACGGGAACCCCCAGCGCCAACCCGGCCATAATGGAGCCGCGGCGCGTGCTGGCTCCGTCGGGGAAGGGTTGCACCATCAGGTCGCAGGCCGAAAGATGCTGAGCGACGGCTTCGGCCTCCAAGCGACCGGTGGCCGTCACCAGGTGAGCAGCTTCGGGTGGGAGGCGTCCGGCAAATTCGCGGCTGCCGTCACCGATCAAGAGAATCTGACGCTCGGCATGCTCCGTGATGCTGTGGCGCAGAAGAGGCTCAATGAGGCCGGTGACTTCGCTGGAGAAAGTGCCAAAGTGTCCGACGATGGCGCGCGCGTGTCCGTTGAGCAAATTGGCGCGGGTGCGGTCTCGGGCCGTTGGGTCAACCCGGGTGGGGACGTTGCTGGGGATAGGCAGATACTCGACGCGCTGTCCGGCAGCGAGGTGGCGGGCAATGTGAGGCTCCCAGGCGTTCATGGCGACAAAGATGCGTTGGGAGGCACGCGCGGTCCAGGCGAGCATTTGCTCCGTCACCAGGGAAAGTCCATTTCTCGCGATGCCGGAGCCAGGGGGAGCCATCACTTTGGCTTCGTGAAACATGGTCCAGACGGGCGCGCCCTGGCGTTGCCGCAGCCACCAGGCGAAGGTGAGGGGGAGGCCCTTGAAGCGGCTGCTGCGACGCGGACCGAGAGCTTGCGGGACGTACTGGACGAACATCTGGCAGGGCGCGGAGAGGCCGGCTAAGAACTGGTCGAGTTGGGCGAGGCCGCGGCGGCCGAAGTGGTCCACCAAGGTGAGGACTTGGACGCCCTCGGCGACGCGAAGACGGGTGGAGTCCAGCGGACCGGTCACGACGGTAACCGCATCGCCGTGGCGAGCCAGTTCTTTCGCCAGCACGGCGGTGTAATCGGCCAAGCCGCCGGAATCGGGCGGGTAGGCCCCGGTAATGAAAACCCAGTGCAAAGTAACTTATCGACCTAACTTATAGTTAACCGGGTTCGCTGGGGAAAGTCAGTAGGCCAACGGCGTCAAGCTGTAGTGGTACGAACGGGCTAGGGTTTGGTAGCGTCTTTCGCTTTCTTGGCAATTTCCTCTGCTTTGGTGGCGGCTTTGTGAGCTGCTTGGCGGGCGGCATCTTTGGCATCTCCCGCCGCATCCTTCACTTTTTCGCTGACTTGGTGGGCCTTGTCCTTGATGGCGGCACCGGCCTCCTTCGCTTGGTCCTTAGCTTGATGGAGAGCTTCTTTGCCCTTTTCCTTCGCCGTCACAGCGGTGTCGACCGCCTTTTCGCCAGCGGCCTTGGCCTTATCGGCCGCCGCTTCGGCAGCCTTGGTAGCTTCGTCAGCCTTCTGTTTCACTTCGGTGGAACTGCAGCTCGACAACAGCATGGCACCGACGCCGGCGACACTCAATAGAATTCGTTTCATCTGGTAATCTCCTTGCACGTTGGCCATCGCTTCCTGCGAGAGGGCCGCCTTCGATGGTAATCTATAGGGGTCCGGTTCAGTGGGCGGCTAGCTCAGTTGGGAGAGCACCACGTTCGCAACGTGGGGGTCGTGGGTTCGAACCCCATGCCGTCCACCAAATCCTACTTCCTTTCGGTTGGATCTCCTGCCATTGCATCGATCTTCTCGGCAGAGAGGTATCCGCGAAGCATTTACGCAGGCCGAAGACGGAATGTGCCCCATAGGTAACGCTATGGGCTGGGGTAGAATCAGGGGACACGCACATGGTTCTCTCCGACGTAGACATCAAACGCTATCTATCTGAAGGTAAGATCCGGGTGAGCCCGGAACTGCCGCCTGAGCAATTCGGGAGTTGTTCGGTGGACTTCCGACTGGGCCCCGAGTTCAGTGTCTTCGATCACTCCAAGCACGCCTATATTGACCTGAGGAACCGCACATCGATCCAGGAGTTGATGTCTACCGTAATGGTAGAACCGGGCGAGGCGTTTATTTTGCAGCCGCGCGAATTTGTGCTGGCGATTACGGAAGAGCATATCGAACTCGACGATGACGTGCTGGGGCGGCTGGAAGGGCGATCAAGCCTGGGGCGGATTGGGATCATCGTTCATGGCACGGCGGGGCTATTCGATCCAGGTTGGCGGGGCAAGGCGACGCTGGAACTGTCCAATTTGGGGCGGATGCCGGTGGCCCTCTACCCAGGAATGCGGATCTGCTCGATGACGTTCGAACAATTGTCGACGCCTTCGTCGAACCCGTATCACAAGAAGCCTTCGAGCAAATACGCGGGGCAGCAATCGCCCATCGCTAGCCGGCTGTCGGGGGAACTGAAGTAGGGTATTCGACGTTGACGAGGAATAGTCCGCTGGCGGGCGAGGTGGGCCCCGGCCCGTGAGCGATCGCGCGCGGCGATCAATTTCGGCAGATCCCCGGGCGGGTGATTTCCCTTCCCGACTTCAA
>JAYVUQ010000498.1:0-2289 GCA_043787785.1 Bryobacteraceae bacterium | reverse complement strand
GCAAACTGAATGATCCGCGGATCCCGCGCGCTATTCACCTGCCCGAACGCCGCTTGGTCTACAAAGCGATTCGGCGGATTCCATTGCGGGTGGTTGGGGAAGTTGAAGAACTCGGCCCGGAACTGGGTATTCACGCGCTCGGTGATGGCGGTGTTCTTGAGGATCCCAATATCGATGTTGTGGATCAAGGGCCCTGTCACGGTGGACCGGCCGGCGGTGCCGTAGCGGATCGGGCTCTGGATCTTGTAGCAACTCGTGTTGAAGTAACGATCCACCGTGCGAGTGCCTGCGTCGAGGTTGGGGTTGCACACGAGGTCCGGCCGGGCGTTGTCGGTGCCGGAGCCGAAGACGTCGCCGTTGAACTTCACGGTCATCGGCAAGCCGGTCTGATAGGTGTAAATGCCGTTCAAGCTCCAGCCGCCCACCAGCTTATTCACCACTGGGGAAGCGCCGCCCAGGAAGTGCTTGCCGCGGCCGAAGGGCAGGTCATAGACGCTGGAGATGCTCAGGCGATGCCGATGGTCGACGCTGGCGAGGCCTTTGTCGGCCTTCTTGTTAAAGATGTCCTGGATGCGGTTGCCCGTATCGTACGGGCCGCCGCCGTTGAAGCCGGTGGCGTCGGAGAGGGCCTTTGAGAAAGTGTAGGAGAGCAGCCAGGTGAAGCCCTTGGCATAGCGCTTCTCCACCCTAAGTTGCGCGGAGTTGTAATTCGAGAAAGCGCTCGACGTCGTCTGAAAAACATTGTCCAGCAGGTAGAGCGCGTTGTTCTCCCAAACGTTGATGGCGTAGGGCACCAGTCGGCGGAAGCGGGCGCGGAGGCCGGCGTTGGCCACGGGGTCGGGATCGAAGGGCTGCCCTGTCACCGGATTCAGCGGCTGCGCCGGCACCGCGCTCAGCGGCACCACCGCGAAGGGGCCATTGGGCTCGGCCGAATTCGTGTTCTCCCGCCGGTTCAGCCGGGTGCCCTTGCTGCCTACATAAGACAGCTCAAACAGCACGGCCCCGGGCAACTCGCGCTGAATGCCGAAGTTCCAATGCTGCACGTAGGCGTTCTTGAAGTTGGGCGAAACGTCATTGGGGCCGGGCGTGAACTGGCCGGGGCCGGGGTTGGCGATGCGAAAGCCGATGAAGGTTTCGGGCGTCGGCAAGCCATCCTGAAACAGGCTCAGGCTTTGCTGATCCTCCTTCATGTTGGGCAGGTTCTCGAGCGTGTCCTGCGTGATGTAGAGCGGCACGGTGTCGTAGAAAATGCCGTAGCCCCCGCGGATGACGGTTTTGGTGATGGGCCGATAGGCGAAGCCAATGCGTGGGCCGAGGTTCTTCTTATCCGGCGGAAACAGCGAACGCGGCAGTTCAATGCCGGCGCGGCCCCAATTGGGCGCCAGCTTCTCGGCACCGGGGCGGAGATAGGCCACCGCGCCGGCGCTGAAGGTCTCCGGCCGCTGGCCAGGGTAAGTAAGCGTCGAAACGCGATCCTGGACCTCATAGGGTGGCAGGTAAAGCATGTAGCGCAAGCCCAGGTTGACAGTGAGTTTGGAATTCACCTTCCAGTCGTCCTGAACGAAGGCGGCGTACTCGGTGGAGCGCAGATCCTGGAAGAAGCCGCTGACGCGCCGGCCCTTCTGGCGGGGCAGGCCCAGGAGGAAACTGGCGAAGGTGTTGCCACTGTTGGCGAAGCCTTGTTGGCCGGTCCAGTTCGGATTGCCGAAATCGAAAGAGCCGCGCAGGGTGTTGGCGCGGGTGATGGCGTTGCGCACGCGACGGATTTCGCCGCCCACCTTGATGAAGTGCCGGCCTTTGTTAAACGAAAGCTGGTCGACGAACTGGAACGTGTTGTTGCGCGGGCGGTAGGGTCCGTCGCCATCGCCGATGGTGGCGAAGCCGCCGATGGTGATGTTGGGCGCGCCTTGCAACCCCGGAGACGCGGAGAAATCGAGCCCACGGATGCCGAGCTCTTTCACCAGGTCACGCCCGGCGATGGTGTTCTCCGCCGCCTGGAATTGCGCCCAACGCAGATAGCCGAACTTGAATTCGTTCACCGTGGAAGGCCCAAACACGTGGGTGTAAGCAATCGTCCCCGCCATCTGCCGCTGGTTGTCGAATTGCCCGTAGCCGGGCAGCGTGTTCGGCGCGAAGGAGTTCGAATCGGTGATGCTGTAGCGCGCCATTAGGGTATCTTTGGCGGAGAACTGATGATCGCCGCGCACGCTGAACAGGTCGTAGTTGGAGGTGCGCGTGCGGCCGTCGAAGAAGTTCTGCGTGGGGTTGCCATTGGCGCCGCGCCCCCCA
>JAYVUQ010000497.1:0-5368 GCA_043787785.1 Bryobacteraceae bacterium | reverse complement strand
GTGGAGGTCGCTAACGTCGACACGGGCGCGGTCTTTCGCACCCAAACCAGTGGACAAGGCTCCTACATCGCGCCAGGCTTGGCCGTGGGCCGTTATGAGGTCCGCGCCGAGCTTTCCGGATTCAAGCGCGCCGTCCGCTCCGGCATCACGCTGCAGGTGAATCAGAATGCGCAAGTGAATCTCGTGCTCCAAGTGGGCCAACTGGCGGAAACTGTCGAAGTGCGCGGCGAGGCCGCGCTCGTCGATTCAAGCTCCGCCACCGTCGGCACCGTCATCGACAATCGTCAAGTGCAAGCCCTTCCTTTGAACGGCCGTGGCGCGCTGGCCCTGACGCTGTTGACTCCGGGCGTCTTTTCCAACGCTGGCCCCACCAACTCCGGCTTCGGCGATCGCGGCGTGCAGATCTCGTCGCTCTCCATCAACGGCTCACCCAATGGCATGAACAATCAAATGCTCGACGGCAACAACAACACCCTCTCTTACGTAGGCGAGGTCGGCGTGCCGCCGGCCGTCGACGCGGTGGAAGAGTTTAAGGTGCAGAGCGGCACGATGTCGTCGGAGTTCGGCTTCACGGCCGGCGGCGCCATCAACCTGGTAACCAAGTCCGGCACGAATACCATCCACGGCACGCTCTACGAGTTTTTCCGCAACGATAAGCTGGACGCCCGCAACGCCTTCGCCACCACCCGCCTGCCCTTCCGCTACAACCAGTACGGCGGCACCGTCGGCGGACCCTTCATCAAGAACCGGACCTTCGGCTTTTTCAACTACGAGGGCTATAAGCTGCGCCGCGCCACGCCACGCATTGCTTCCGTCCCCATCGCTCAATGGCGTCAGGGCGACTTTTCGAACCTCGCCAACGCCAATGGCGTTCTGATTCCCATCTTCGATCCCAACACCGTCCGGCAGAACCCCAATGGCGCTGGGCAAGTCCGCGACGTTTTCCCGGGCAATCGCGTTCCCCAAGGGCGCTTTGACAGTGTCACGCCCAAGATCCTGGCCTTCTGGCCAGAGCCCAATAAGGCCCCCATCAATCCCTTCACCTTCAGCCAGAACTTCCAGGATTCAGGCCGGGCGCTGGTGGATTGGCAGCAGACCAATTTCAAAATTGACCATCGCTTCAGCGACGCCAATTCCCTCTTCATCCGCTACACCTCGGCCCAGCATGCGCCCTTTGCGGACTCTTTCTTCACCGACCCTACCGTCGGCGAGAACCGCACCGACAACCAAACCAATCGCAATGCCGTCGTCAGCGATACGCACACCTTCACGCCCACGCTGATCAACAATCTCCGGGTCGGGCTCTCCCGCCAAAGCTTCCTCTTTCAGGCCATCAACTTTGGCCAGGGCCTACCGCGCAAGCTGGGCTTGCCGGCCATCGTCCCGAACGATCAGATGCCACAGCTCAACTTCGGCTTCGGCTCCATCGGCGGCGGCGCCGCCGGAAATCGTGGCTCACTCAACTGGGACATTCAGGACATGGTCACCAAAATCTGGGGCAACCATTCGCTCAAGATTGGCTACAACCATCGCATCCTCTACGGCGGCAACCTGCAGGGGGCCGCGCTGTCCGGCAGTTTCTCTTTTGATGGCCTCACCAACAATCCCCAATCGCCAGCGGGCACCGGCAGCAGCATGGCTCAATTCCTGCTGGGCGATGTCAATGCCTCCGGCATCGATAGCATTCTGGGCAACTCCTGGCATGGCTTCTCCTCCAGCGCCTTCTTGCAGGACGACTGGAAAGTCACCCGCCGCTTGACGTTCAACCTGGGCCTCCGTTACGACTTTCAACAAAAGCCCTATGAGCGGCACAACGGCCACATCAATGCCGACCTGAACGCGATTGAGCCCATCACTGGACGGCCCGGCACGGTGGTCTATGCCGGCCGCGACGGCCAGCCTCGCTCGTTCCTCAAAGAGGACCACAACGACTTTGCTCCCCGTTTTGGCTTCGCCTACGACATCGTCGGTACTGGCAAAACCGTTCTGCGCGGCGGCTACGGCATCTTCTACCCCGCCATCTTCTACCGCGAGTTTCTCGGCAATCCGCAGCTCTTCTCGGCCACCCGGACCAACTATGTCGCCCAGGGCGTCGGTGTCCGCGCCTTCCGCTTTCAGGAGGGCTTTCCCAGTGCGCCTATCACTTCGCCGGGCGCTTCGGCGGGCCCGAGCGCATTGCTCGGCCAAGGGATTAACCTCCGCGAGTCGGACCCCACTACGCCGCTCTCGCAACAGTGGGACGTTTCCCTTCAGCAACAGCTAGGCGATTGGCTCGTGGACGTCACCTACTCCGCCAACAAAGGCACCCACTTCACCGCCGCTGGCTATAACCTCAATCAGATCGATCCGCGCGTGCGCCAACAACTCGGCCAGTCGCTCTTCGACGCCGTGCCCAATCCTCTCGCCGGCAGAGTGCCCGGCGGCCTCGGCGCGGCTTCCATTCAGCGCGAACGCACGCTGATGCCGTTTCCGCAATACACGGGCGCCACGGTGACCAACCCCCGCATCGGCAACTTCAACTCTCATCTGCTGCTGATCAACATCAAGCGGCGCTTCAGCCGAGGCCTCCTGTTGAATTTCTCATTCACCGGCGGCAAGAAGATTGCCGACTCCACCATCGTCCCCATCGACTTTGGCCCCGTCGAGCAAACCAATGACAACGGCTTCCAGGACGGGCTTTTCAACCGGCGCTTGGAGAAGGCCGTCGACCCCACCGACGTCGCCCGCCGCAGCGTCCTCAGCTTGATCTATGAGCTGCCCTTCGGCCTCGGCAAGCGTTGGAATCCCGGCAACTCCGTCGCCCGCAAGGTGGTCAGTGGCTGGCAGTTGAACGTCATCAACGTTGCCCAAACCGGAGTTCCCCTCACCGTGCGTGGAGCCAACAACTTCCAGGCGGACCGGCCCAACTCCACGGGCGTCAGTGCCCAACTCGGCACCCGCACCCCGCAACGCTGGTTCGACACCACTCAGTTCGTCAATCCGCCCAACTTCACCGTCGGTAATGTCGGCCGCACCATTCCGGACGTGCGGCATCCTGGTGCCTTCAACATCGATTTTTCGATGATTAAGGATACCCAGATCACGGAGCGCATCAAGCTCCAATTCCGCGCCGAGGCGTTCAATCTCACCAACCGGGTCAACTACGGCTTGGCCAACGATAACTTCGGCGCGGGCCCCGATGGCCGCAACGCCAGCGCCACCTTCGGAACCATCGTCTCCTCACGCGACGCCCGCATTGGCCAACTGGCCCTGAAAGTGATCTTCTAAGACCTAGCGGCAAAATAGAAGAGACTTGGGGCGACGCCCAGACCCCGCCGTTGCCCCACCTGATGTCGTCTGACCGCCGCGGCAACCTCTACATCGCGGAGGTGAACGGCAAGCGGGTGCAGATTTTCCGGAGGCCGAACTGACCTGTCTACTTTTCCTGCTCGCGCAAACGCCGGTGCAGAAGTCGAGGGACCGCCCGTTACTCTCCCGCCCGCGCCATCCCCCAGCCAGCCCGTCACCCATCGCAACTTCATCAGGAAACAGGGGCTCTGAAACTGTTGACAAGTGTCAGGCGACAGCTACAGTGCAATGAGTTTCGCCGATGCCGTGGACAAGCTCCGGGCCATGCTGACCCTCCTGCAGGACATGCAGGACCCGAAGAAACTGCGCAGCTTTCCGCTGTGGAAGGCGCACCAGCTGACCGGCGACCGCAACGGGTTCTGGAGCCTGCACGTTACCCCCAACTGGCGGCTGACGTTCCAGATCGAAGACGACGAAATATGCGACGTGAATTATGAAGACTATCACTGAGGAGAAGACCATGAGGATGCTAAACCCCGTTTATCCGGGCCCGTTTTTACGGTCCGAGATCATTGCAGCCTACAATCTTTCCGTCACCGAGGCGGCGAAGGTGCTCGCCGTTTCCCGGCAGGCGCTGTCCAGTCTGTTGAACGCGAAGGCCGATTTTTCCGGTGACATGGCCCTGCGTTTCGAAAAACCGTTCGGCGTAGACATGGATACACTAATGCGAATGCAGAATTCCTACGACATTGCGCAGACCCGGCGTCGGGAGAAGCAAATCCACGTTCGGCGGTTGGGCAAATCGGGGCGGCAAATCGGGGCACCCCCCGGCATCCCTGACTTATCCTTAACTCCAGCAGAATGATTTACTTACCGAGAATAAAATGTGGTGGGCCTCGACCTCACCGCATTTTCGGCGATTCCCAGCGATGTTCCTACTTGCCCGCAGCTTCGGTGCTGCAGCGTTGCCGTTTGGTTCGCCTTTAAGCTGGAGCGATCTCTATTGGCTGCGGCGAGGTTCAGCCTTTCGCCGCGCGGCGAGTGGGCATGGTTGCCAACCGAGTGCGCAAGACGGTGTTTCACAGACTCAGCATCATGAAATACCCGCGTCGCATCAAGCACCCCGTGGCACCCCGTGGCAGGCCGTGGAGGGTCCGTTTCCTCCCCAAGAAATGTTCGCGGAAACAATGCAGCCGCGCAGACACGCCGCATCAGGAGGGCATCAGGACCTCCGCTTGTCCGTTAGGATACGACACGACAGCTTAGGAGACCGGAGCACCGATCAGGGCCAGGAGCTTCGCTCGAACCGCTTGAAGTTCCACCGATGAAACGGAGCCCTTCCGAGCGGCTTGACGACTTCGCCAATCCAAACTCTTCACCTGGTCGGCCAACACCGCGCTGCGAGAAGCCCCCGCAATCTCGACTTCGAAGGGATAGCCTTTGATCTGCGTGGTCATCGGGCAGCACACCATCAGACCTGTCTTCTCGTTGTAGGCGGCAGGGCTCAGCACCAATGCAGGCCGCCGGCCGGCCTGTTCATGCCCGGACTGCGGAGTAAAGTCGAGCCAGACAATTTGGCCGGCATCCGGTACATAGGCCTTCGCCATTTACAGTACTTCTTTGCCCACCGGGGGCCCGAAATCTACGGTGGCGTGTTGATTCTCGGGGGTAATTCGTGAAAGGAGGTCGCCCAAATCGTAGGCTCTCGGCAAGATCGGAATGATCACAATCCGCCCAGCCTCTTGGCGGACATCCACCTCTTCATCAACGCTCAGACCCAAGGACTCCATCACACCAGCCGGAATTCTCACGGCCGCGCTGTTTCCCCACTTTTTCACGGTCGATCGCATGAGCTCACCTCCTGTAGATACACTGTAGATACAGCATATCCCGGTAGCCTCTTCGATGTCAATTGCGGCTATGCCCGAATGATCTTCGACAACAGTTGCCCGTGGACCTTGGTGGGTAAATCGGGTGCAAATCGGACTCCCTACCCTTTCGTCAAGCGAATTATTGGGCGAAGATTAGTCGTCGTCGCGAGGCTTGGCGTTGGGGGATCTTTCCCCCAAACCCCCTGGGA
>JAYVUQ010000496.1:0-3988 GCA_043787785.1 Bryobacteraceae bacterium | reverse complement strand
CAAAAGCTCAAGTTCGTATTTCCGGAGGATTTCTGAGCCTCGGTCTCTAGTTCCCGATCGTCATTTTTCACGAAAAACAGCCAAGGGATCAGAAACAGCAGGCTACCCAAGCCGATGATCAGGAACATCTTCGCCCAACCAAAAGCCGGCACCGTGAAGAGCGTTGGCCCCCCGAATCCCAACGTCAGCGCGCCGCCCGACACGAGAATTCCCGCCAGCGGCGCACCGATCGCCGGACCAATCTTGGCCGACGCCATATACACTCCCACGGCCAAGCCCCGCTGGCTTTCCGGGACATTGAATCGAATCCACCGCATGCCCGCCGGAGTGTTCAGGCTTTCCCCCACCCCCAGTAGCAACCGCAGTCCCAGCAGTTGTTGAAAGTTAGTCACCCAGGCCGTCGCCGCCGACATCAGGCTCCACACCAGGAAACCCGCGGCATAGGGAATTTTTACCCCGTATTTGTCCACAAACCACCCCGCCGGAATCTGCAGCAGCGTGTAGGACAAGAAAAAGGCCGACAGCAGTTCGCCCTTTTGCTGTTTCGTCAAATGGAAGTTGCTTTGGAAGGTGGGGTCGGTTACGGCGACCGAGAGATTTACGCGGTCAAAGTAGGCGACCATGAAACCTGCACAGAGCAAACCAATAATTGTCCAACGGCGGGAGGGTGTCATGCGTACGAAGGTCCACGATATCATACGCCCCAAAAACATTTCGTGCAAAAATGTTGTGTGAGCCCCGGCGGCTTTCGGATATGCTAATCATCGTGTCCATGTGGTTAGTCGTTGGGTAGTTGGTTGACCGGTCACGATTTCGGTGCGAAAAGGCGGATATGGCATGCAACTGCGGGTGATGGCCTTCATTTTAGCGGGCGGTAAGGGCACGCGACTTTACCCCTTAACCAAAGAGCGGGCCAAGCCAGCCGTGCCGTTTGGCGGCCGCTATCGAATTATTGATTTTGTGCTGTCGAATTTCATCAACTCCGGCATTTACTCCATCTACGTTCTCATCCAATTTAAAAGCCAAAGTCTCCTCCAACACTTGCGCGACGGCTGGGAATTCACCGGCCTGCTCAAGAATCACTTCGTTATCCCCGTGCCTGCCCAGATGCGCAACCAGGGAGAATTCTGGTATCGCGGCACCGCCGATGCCATCTACCAGAACATGAACCTGATTGAGCAAGCCAACCCCGACCTGGTTTGCATCTTTGGCGCTGACCACATCTATCGCATGAACGTCCGCGACATGATCGAATTTCACGTCAAGAAGGCAGCCGAGATTTCTATCGCCGCCATCCCGGTCGAAAAGGAACTGGCCAGCGAGTTCGGCGTCATTGAAGCCGACGACAACGGCAATATTCTGGGTTTTCATGAAAAAAACCCCGACGCGCCCACCATGCCTGGCGACCCCAGCCGCGTCTATGCCTCCATGGGCAACTATGTGTTCTCCACCGGCCGTTTGCTGCGCGAACTTGCCGCCGACGCCAAACGTGAGGACTCCACGCACGACTTTGGACGAGACATCCTGCCCAACCTCATCGGCCGCTCCGCCATGATGGCCTACGACTTCCAGACCAACAATATTCCCGGTGACCCGCCCGGGCAACCGGCCTACTGGCGCGACGTCGGCACCATCGAAGCCTACTATGACGCCAACATGGACCTGCGCGCCGTCACTCCGCAGCTCAACCTCTACAACCGCCGCTGGCCCCTCCGCACCGCCGGCTATGACGATCCGCCCGCCAAGTTCGTCCTCGATGAAGCCGGTGGCCGCCGTGGCGAAGCTGTCAACTCCATCGTCGCTGGCGGCACCATTGTCTCCGGCGGCATGGTTCGTAACTCCATCCTGGGCCGTGGCGTCCGCATTCACGACTTCGCCGTGGTTGAAGACTCGATTCTTTTCGACAACTGCATCGTCGGTAAGCGCGCGCAAGTCCGCCGGGCCATTCTTGATAAGAACGTCATCATCCCGGACGACGCTCGCATTGGCTTCGATCCCGAAGAGGATAAAAAGCACTATCACGTCACCGAAACCGGCATCGTGGTGATCGAAGGACGTCGTAGTTCGGTCGACGTGGCCTCGGTGATCTTCTAAAGGCTGCGGTAACATAAAAGTATGGCGAATACCGCAGTTTCGGCAACCCCCGCCGCACCCAGTGCCCCCCTCCAGAAAGTGGCCACGGCCGTCGTTTTGGCCTGGCTGGTGCCCGGGGCGGGTCACTTCTTCTTAAATCGTCCCATTCGCGGGGCAATTCTCGCCGGCAGTGTGGTCGTGATGTTCGCTTTTGGCTTGTTGATGCGCGGCGCCATGTTTGAGTGGCTCTGGACCTCCGCCGACATGCTCACCACGCTCATCTATTGCGGTGGTTACGTCGCCAACAACGCGGCCGGTATTCCGTATTACCTCGCCACCTGGATGGGCTATAGCCAACCCGACGTTGCCGGCCACGTCCACGATTACGGCACTAAGTTTCTTGCCGGTGCTGGCCTACTCAATGTCCTCGCCATGGTCGACGCCTATGAGATCGCCACGGGAGAAAAGGACTAAATGAACCTCTCGCTTTCCCATTTAGAGGCCTCGCTACTTTTTGCCCTCATCACCAGCCTCGTCTTCGGCGTTGTCACCAAAAAGACCGATAAAGAGCGTATTCAGTATGGTTTGCAGACCTTTGGCTACTTCGTCCTGGCTTTGTTTGGCATCGCCTGGGCAATGAAATTAGGCCACGGCTAACCCCTTCACGGGTAACCGGCCCACCCCCCCGGCCACCCCGGCCCTAGTCCCAATCGAGATCGCGTTTCGGCGGCCCGGTATCGGGGTCTGCTTTAGCACTCTTCAGCAGCTCATCGAATTTGCGGTTCAGGAGACTTTCCCGGTTCTTCACGTCGCTTAGTGACTTTTGGAATACATCCTCCCGTTTCGCCGCCGCCCCCTTTAGTTTCCGCACGGCTTCAGCTAAGTCCTCCATCGGCGCGGCGGGTTTTGCCAAGGACTGATGATGAATCACCGCCTGGAGTTCGGTATCGATCTTGAGCGTCGCTTGGCAACACGGGCAGGTGACTTCAAATCCGGCGGGTGGCGTAGGTGGTTTTAGCGGCTGGGCCATACAGAAAATCGTACTCCATGCCGACACTACTAAGGAGCGCAATCTTTACCCAGGGAATCCTGGACAGGTTGACGTGGCCAGTAATCTAGGACTTTCGTACCAGGGCAGGTGCTCTATTGGCGAACGGTCTAGTAACACTTAGGCTTAGGAAAGAAGGAGTACGCCGCCGATGCTGCGCAGCATCATTATTTGCCCGGATCAAGAACTGAGCGAGAGCCTGCAGGCCAACCTGCTCGACCTCGGTCACGTAGCCGTGTTGAAGGCCGTCGACAAGTATCCGCACTCCCATGAGCTCCTGCGCATGGTCCGCACCAACGGCCCGCAAATTATCTTTCTCAGTCTCCAGCAGATTGATCGTGCGCTCGAGGTGATCAGAGAGCTTGAGCAAAGCGCGCCCGGCGTCCAGTTTGTCGCCATCTCCCGCACCACCGATCCGCAAGTGCTCATCGATGTGATGCGCGTCGGCATTCGCGAATTCCTCTCTTTGCCCTTCAACCTCCAGGTCCTGGCCGATTGCGTCGGACGCCTGCACACAGCTTTAGACAAGCGGCCGGTGGTGATGCACTCCACTGACCTCCTGTTTGCTTTCCTGCCCTCCAAAGCCGGATCTGGCACTTCCACCATTGCCGTCAACGCCGCCATGGCCATGTCCCGCTTGAACGACACGAAGGTCCTTCTGACCGACCTCGACCTCAACTGCGGCATGGTCCGTTTCATGCTTAAGCTCGACAACGAATACTCCATTGTCGATGCGGCCGAACATTCGCTCGCCATGGACGAGAATCTGTGGCCCCAACTCGTTTCCAGCATGGGCAACCTGGACGTCCTCCACGCCGGACGCATCAATCCCTCGTTCCGCTTGGAAGGCACCCACGTCCGCCACCT
>JAYVUQ010000495.1:0-5379 GCA_043787785.1 Bryobacteraceae bacterium | reverse complement strand
GACCTACCAGTGGACGTTGGTTTCAAAACCTGCGGGCAGTGGCGTCACGCTGACGGGCGTCGCGGCGAACATCACGTTTCAGGCCGACCAGGCGGGTGTGTATGTGGCGCAGTTGGTCGTGAATAACGGATACGTGTCGAGTCCCGCGGCGACGGTGAGCATTACGGCGACCAATCGCGGAAGTCTGGTGCTGCCGGCGACGGCGGCGGTGGTGTTGGGGACCCAGGTTCCTTTGCCGATCAGTCTGTCGGCACCGGCTCCCGTGGGCGGCGTAACTTTGAACTTGGTGAGCAGCAACCCAAATCGGTTGCAGGTAATTCCCCAGAGCATCTCGATTCCGGCAGGTGCGACGACGGTAAGCCCCACGCCGATCATGCAGGGTTTGGATCTCGGGTCGGCCACGATTGTGGCGACAACCGTGGGCTACAACCAGGCCTCAACGGCGGCGCGGGTGACGGCGACCCTCAGCCTGACGCCGAATAGCTTGACCTTTATCGACACCGGCACGCAGAACCTGACGCTGGTGCTCTCTGGGCCCGCACCAACCAATGGTTTGACCGTGAACGTGAGCTCGACGAATCCGGCGGTGGCCACCGTTCCGGCGACCGTCTACTTCCCGCCCAACGCGGCGACTGCTCCGTTTATGGTGACCGGCGTTGCGCCGGGGTCGGCCGTGATCCGGGCGAGCCAAGCGGAACTGGCAGAGACGACGGCGAACGTGACTTTCAGCCCTCCAGACATTATCCTGCCAACCAACCTGATCGTACCGGTGGGGGAACAGTTGACCTTCCCGGTGACGTTGCAGCGCCCGGCGCAGGGCACGACGTTTGTGGCGATCACGAGTAGCGATCCCGCAACCGCGGCGCTTTCGTTGCAGAATGTCGTGTTTAACGATGGACAAACGACGCCGTTCTCGCAGCCGCGCATCACGGGTTGGTCGGGTGGCGCGGTGACGGTATCGGCTTCGGCGATCGGGCTGAACCCGAATCGCGCGGCGGTGAGAGTTGGCCTGGGGCTCAATTTCATGGCTCCGACTTTGACGGTGACGGGTACGGCGACGGAGAACATTCTGCTGTTGCTTTCGGGGCCCGCGCCGCAGGGTGGGGTGACGGTGGCGTTGACTTCCAGCAATCCGGCGGTGGCGACGGTACCGCAAACGCTGGTATTCGGCGCCACGACTACGGGCGTGACGGTGCCAGTGACGGCGGTCTCGCCCGGGTTCGTGACGATTATGGCGACGTCGGTGTTGGCTGGCAACACGACGTTGGGCGTGACGGTGAGTCCGACCGCGGGCTCGGGGTCGATCGTGTTGCCGGTGGTGGGCGCGATGTCGCCGGGGCAGGCGGTGGCGTTCCCCGTATCGTTGTCTTCCCCCGCCGGCGTTGGCGGTTTGGTGGTGACATTGGCGAGCAGTGCCCCAGGAGTAGCGAGCGTCTCCCCGTTATCGGTGACGGTTCCCGCCGGGCAGACGCAAGCGAGTACGGTGCCGCAACTGACGGCGGTGAGCGCGGGTTCGGCCAATATCGGCGCGACAGGAAACGGCTATACAGCGGCGAACCGGCCGGTGACCGTGGCGACGCCCACCCAGGTGCCCACCCAGGTGCCCACCCAGGTGATTGCTTCTAGCGGCGGCGGGCAGCTGGCATTGACCAACAGCACGTTCAGCAGCGCTTTGGCGGTCGTGGTGCGCGACGGGCAGGGTAATGGTCTGCCGGGCGTGCTGGTAACCTTTACGGCCCCCTCGAGTGGCGCGAGCGCCGTCTTTGCGGCGGCCACGGCGACCACGAACGGGTCGGGTTTGGCGATTTCGGCCATCCCGGTGGCCAACGGCATTGCTGGCAGTTACCCGGTGGCCGCATCGGTAGCTGGTGTGGCTAGCCCAGCGATCTTCTCGCTGACGAACAGCGCCCCGGTGGTGCCGCCGCCCAGCGGAGGCGGCGGTGGCAACGCGATTATTCTGGCGCCGGCGACGGTGGGGCAGAACCTGCAAACGATCATGACGCTGACGCTGCCGCAAGTGGCGCCGGCGGGCGGGCAACGGGTGACCATTCTCACGAGTGATCCGGGCCTGGCCCTGGTGGCCGGCCGTCCGACCGATGCGGGCGTGTCGCAGCTCACGTTCAATGTCGGCGAAGGCTTGACGACTGCTGGGTTCTACGTGCAGGGTTTTGCCAGTAGCGGCATTGTGAACTTGACCGTGACTTCCGCCGGTTTGACGAGCGGAGTGGGCACGGTGACGCT
This sequence comes from Bryobacteraceae bacterium, assembly GCA_043787785.1. Taxonomy (GTDB): domain Bacteria; phylum Acidobacteriota; class Terriglobia; order Bryobacterales; family Bryobacteraceae; genus JALHNI01. Next base: position 3,138 of record JAYVUQ010000495.1, on the reverse strand, counting down.
GGCGCCGTCCGGCTTTGTGCTGGCCGGTCCGAATAGTCCTGGATCGCAGAGCTTTACCCTGGGGCAGGGAAGCAATGCCGCATTGACGGTATCCGCGGCACGGTTGAATTCGTCTTTGAACTTTGTCGAAAGCCAGCAGCTGCGAGGCGGACTTTCGGTACAGGTGACCGTGACCAATCTGCCAGGAGTGGTGGGTTCGGCAACTCCGTCGCCGGTTACCATCGTGGGTGGTTCTTCGTCATCACCGATGACCTTTGCGGCGATCGGCCCTTCGACAGGTACCGCTTTGTTGACGGCGGTAGCGCCTTTGGGCTACAGCCAGCCAAGCTTAGGCGCGGACGCGCTAACGGCGACGGTGACCGCGGCCACCATGATGACGTCGGCCGTCACGGTGGGCGAGCATTTGCAAACTACCACCAACATCCGGCTGAATGCGCCTTCGCCGGCCGGCGGGATGAACGTAACGATTACCAGCTCCGATCCGGGCAAAGTGTTGTTCTCCACCTCGCCCGTGACGGCGGGCGCGGGTGCAATCACCTTGAATATTCCGTTGGGCCGCACCGCTTCGGCGGACTTCTATGTTCAGGGCTTAGCGAACAACGGGGTAACGTCGTTTACCGCGAGTTCGCCAGGGTTCGGCACCGTATCGGGGGCGGTGACGCTTACGCGGTCGGGTTTCGTTGTGAGTGGGCCATTTGGGGCGGGCACCGATTTCTTTACCACCACCGGATCGGAGAGCACGCCGCTTACAGTTACCTCAACGCGACTGGATGCGGGCCTCAACTCGATTGAGCCGCAGCCGGTGCGTGCCGGGTTGACGGTAGACGTGGACGTGGCGAGCGCGACGGTGGCGACGGGGACGATCCTCAACTCGCCGGTGCGGTTTACGGGTGGCGTAGGCGCGGGGCAGGCTCAGTTCCAGCCCTTGAGCGCAGGGACCACGGTGATCAACGCGATTGCGCCTTCCGGCTTTGCGGCCGCGACGGGCGGTTCAATGACGGCCACGGTAAGGGTGCCAGGCCTAGTGATCGAGGACGGGGCAACGATCGGCAACAACCTGCAGGCGCCGGGTAGCTTGTTGTTGGGGCGGGCGGCGCCCGCCGGTGGCACGGTGGTGACTCTTTCGAGTAACTCCCCCAACTTGCTGCTTTCGACCAGCGAAGCCGGAGCCGGTGCCAGCTCGATCACGGTAAACGTGCCAGCTGGCTTGAGCGCCGGCGTCTATTACCTGCAGGGGCGGGCCTCGGCGGGAACGGCAACGTATACCGCGAGCGCGCCTGGCTTCGTGGCAAAGACGGCGACGGTGAATCTGGCACCTTCGGGACTCATCCTCACGGGACCGTTTGGGATTGGCTTCCCGTTCACGCTTTCCCTGGCGGGCGGTGTGAAGTCGGCGACAATTACCACCGCGCTCCTGGATCCGGCAACGAACGCGTTTGTGACCGCACAGCCGCTAGCGGGTGGCTTGTCGCTCGCCGTTCCCTTGACCAACAGCAATGCCGGGACGGCGACGGTTCCGGCGCAGATGACGATTACGGGCGGTACATCGGCGGTGAATGTACCGGTGCAGCCAGTGGCGCTGGGTTCGACGCTGGTGGCCTTACCGGCGCCGCTGCCCGGTTTCGCTTTGCCGCGCACGGCCACATCGTTGTCGGTGACCGTGAACTAAGCCCGGAGACTGAGGTGCTGGCGGCAACGCCATTTTAGTTCTTCTGCCAAGCGATGCTGATTAATGGCAGGCCGGTTCGCCCATAGTACTCCACCGTGACGAGATGCCGTCCCGCGCTTATTGTGCGGCGCAGGTTATACATATATCCGGGCTGATCGCGCCATCGGTCGAGTACTAACTCGCCATCCAGATACAGCCTCAATCCGTCCGAAGCGATGGTGTTGAGCGTATATTCTCCTTGCTGAAAAGTGAAGTAGCCTTGCCAGCGAGTGGAAAAATTCAAGGGAGTTACCGCCGGAGACGGCGTACCCGTGCCCCAGTTGAAGTTAATCGCCTGATCGGTGCGCACGAGCACGGGCGGCCCACTGAGCGTGACATTGTTATAGTAGCAACCGACGAAGGCATTGGTTGCCGGGGCGGCGCAGGAGTTGGTGCCTGGGGAGTCAGGCGCGGATGGAGCCGGTGCGGGTGCCGGTGTTGGAGCCGGGGGATTGTAAGTGGGAGACGCAGGCGTGGTGACTTGGGCGGTGTTACTGGAGCCCGAGAAATTCGAGGCCGCATCGAACGCTTTCACTGTGTAGTTGTAAGTGGAGCCAGCGCTCGGGGTGAGGTCGGCAAAGGTGAGTGCGGCGGCCAAAGTATTGGCCAGCAGTGTGCCGTTGCGAATCACCTGGTAACCGGCGACGCCCAAGTTGTCGGTGCTGGGGGTCCAGGTGAGGTTCACTTGATTGGGTCCGCTGGCGGAGGCGGCGATGATCGAGGGAGCGGAGGGCGGCTGGGTGTCGCCGGTGGGTGCCGGCGCGGCGGCACCGGCTACGTAGAGTTCGAGGATAGCCGAAGAACTGCCGGAGGCATTGGCCGCCGTAAGCCGGTAAATCGTATTCCGGGCGGGAGCCACTTGGCGTGAAGAGCCGCCAGTGACGTCACCAATCACATCGATCTTTACCGATGTCGCTCCGGTGGTGCTCCAGGAAAGCGTGCTGGTTTGCCCGGCCAGGATGAAAGGTGGATTGGCGGCGAATGCACTGATGATGGGCACCGGGCCGGGGAGGGAAGGCGCCGGTGTGGTCGGTGCCGGGGCCGGTGTGGCCGGGGCCGGTGTGGTTTCGCCAGCCTGATCGATGGTGCGGTCCACGAAGCCACCAAAATCGGTGGTCCAGAACCAGCCATAGATGGTGCCCGGTCCATAGGCACGGCCGATGCCCAAGACGAGATAGTCCAGACTGAGCATATTCACTCGGTGGGCATACGTGCAGCGGCCATTGGCGTCGGGATCGCAGGCATTTTTCCATTGGTCGAACGTGCCCTGGGCGTCGTCTAAACCGCCGGCGATGTTCTCGCCGTTGGGGTAATAGGTGTAGTTGAAGGCAGCCATTCTGGTGGAAGGGCTGCGTCCGAGGCTATCGACATGGTTGCCGAAGCCGCGTTTGGCCATGTCTTCGCTCATCCATTGGCTGGCGTTTTGCAGA
>JAYVUQ010000494.1:0-2729 GCA_043787785.1 Bryobacteraceae bacterium | reverse complement strand
TGGGTCCACACTTCGCGCCCCGGGCTAAAGCGGTGATCTCCCTGTTCATGATGGGCGGCGTTTCGCAGGTCGACACCTTCGACCGCAAGCCGATGCTCGACAAATACGCTGGCCAACCGCTGTCCGGCAAGGGCGACGTGGTGGTGCGGCAAGGCCATCCGGGTCCGCTGATGCCGAGCCCCTTCACCTTTCAGCGCTACGGCGAAAGCGGCCTGGAGGTGTCAGAACTGTTTCCGCGCGTGGGTGCGCGGGCCGATCAGTTGGCGGTAATCCGCTCAGTGGTCTCCAAATCAAACGACCATGTGCAAGCGGCGTATGCGCTTTCGAGCGGGGTCATCCGCATGGGTTACCCCAGCCTCGGCTCCTGGGTGACTTATGGGCTGGGCTCCGAATCGCGCAATCTGCCGGGCTTTGTGGTGATCTACGACCCGCGCGGGGGCCCCTTTGGCGGCCCGTCAAACTGGTCCTCCGGGTTCATGCCGGCGGCGCTGCAAGGCACGGTGTTCCGTTCGGCGGCCGACCCCATCTTCGACCTGCGCCCGCCGGCCGGCATCTCTACCGAGGAGCAGCGCGCGCGGCTGGCATTGCTGGGCAAGTTGAACTCGCTCGACGCGGCGCAGCACGCTTCGGACACTGAGCTTACGGCCCGCATTGAGAGCTATGAACTCGCCTTCCGCATGCAGGCCACAGCGCCCGAAGCGGTCGACATTGCCGCCGAGACTCCGGCTACCCGCAAGCTCTACGGCATGGACGAAGCGGTTACCGAACCCTTCGGGCGGCAATGCCTGATGGCGCGGCGGATGGTGGAGCGTGGCGTCCGCTTTGTGCAGCTTTATCACGGTGGCCTGGGCGTGCAGAACACGGATACTTGGGACGCGCATGAGGACATTCGCTCGAACCACACGAAGCATGCCGCCGAGGTAGATACACCGATTGCGGGTTTGTTGGATGACCTGAAGGCGCGCGGCTTGCTCGATTCCACGCTGGTGATCTGGCAAGGCGAATTCGGCCGCATGCCCATCTCGCAGCGCGGCCTGGGACGGGATCATAACCCCGGGGCGATGTCGATTTGGATGGCCGGGGCAAAGATCCGCGGCGGGCAAGTGATTGGGTCGACCGACGAGTTTGGCTACAAGGCGGAGGAGCAGCCGGTATCGGTGCATGACCTCCATGCGACGATCCTGCACTTGGTAGGGCTCGATCACACGAAGCTCACCTACCGGCAAAGCGGCCGGGATATGCGGCTCACGGATGTTTACGGCGAGCCGGTGAAGCAGATTGTGGCGTAGTCTCCCTTACCCGCACTATGGGCGCTGACGCGGCATCCAGGCCGGCGCGCCGGAAATTGACGCTCGCCCAGATGAAGGAGAACGGACGCATGCAATGCACTTCTTCCGCCGGCGTTGCGGCTCAAGCAAAAACAGGAAGCGCAAAGACGTGAAATGTGGTGTCACCGATTCGATGTCTGAAGGAAGCAGCCAGGAGAAGCTAACTACCCATGGCCCTTGACGTGCTTGGTATTTGCGAAGGAGTACGTTATGTCCTTTGGAATCTATCTTGCCGGTTTTTTGATTGTCATCAGCGGACTAATTTATGCCGCCCGGCTGATGAATGTGCCGACGCACTGGATTGTGGTGGGGGCGGTGGTAATGGTCGGGTTGGCGCTAGTGAAGGGCGTTTCGGCCACGAGGAGCAAAGACCCTTCGTAGGCCGACCTCAAAACACCAGTTTTAAGGCCATCTGGATCACGCGTGGGTTGCCGGTGGTGTTGCGGATGGTGGCGTAGCTGGCGGCGGTGATGCTGCCTCCGGGGTTGGCGAAGTTGGCGATATTCAGCAGGTTGAAGAACTCGTTGCGCCACTCCAGGTTCATGCGTTCCGTAACCGCGAAGGACTTGTTCACCGAAAGGTCGATGTTGCGCTGAATGGGTCCGCGGAGGATGTTACGACCGGTGTCGCCCCAGAGGTTGCCGGAGCGGACGAAGGCGCCTTTGTGGAAATAGGCATTGAGACGATCCTGCGTGCGGCCAGAGAGTTCGGCGGTGGCGCGAGTGGCGCCGGGGGCCCAACTGGCACGGCTGTTGGATGTGCCGTAGAAGGCGGCGCCGCTGGTGTCGAGGATGCTGATGGAAGTGCCGCTTTGGATGATGGAGACTCCGGCCAACTGCCAGCCCCCGAGCGCGCGTTTGAAGCGGGTGGGCGAGGGGATCAGATAACTGAAGTTAATCACGAGGCGCTGGGTACGGTCGAAGTCCGAGGGGCCGCGGTTTAAGGAGAGGCGGGTTTGGTCGCCATCGGATTGGGTAAAGGTGGCACCGGTGGCGGAGCCGGAGTTGTTATCGAGCGACTTGGCCCAGGTGTAAGAAGCCAGCAAGCGGAGGCCATTGGCGAAGCGGCGAGTAACCGAGGCTTGTAGCGAGTTATAGCGCGAGTCAGTCGACGTCTCGAGCCAGACCAAGCCGGTAGGCGAGAAGCCGACATAGGGGACGCGAAGCTGGGCATTCGCCGCGGTGGTGGTGGTTTGGCCATTCACCGGACTGGTGGCGCTGGCAATCAGGGGCTGATTGATGAGGCGCTGCGTGGCGAGCCGGGAGCCCTTGGTGCCCAGGAAACCGACCTCGAGCAGGGTGGCGGACGTGATCTGGTATTGGGCATTCGCGCCCCATTGCTGCAGGTAGGGCGTCTTCAATGTGGGGTCAACCGCGTTGAGGCCGATGGCGGGGCGCTCGG
>JAYVUQ010000493.1:0-2570 GCA_043787785.1 Bryobacteraceae bacterium | reverse complement strand
CGGCACATCACAGGAAACCGCCAGGCTCATGCTTCGAAATTTGCTAGCCGAACGATTTCAGGTCTCTGTCCACGAAGACAAAAAAGCCATGCCAGCGTTTGTGCTGTCCCGCGGCAGGAAGCAGTTGAAGTTGAAGCGTGCAGATGTTGGCGGCAATCCGGGATGTTACTCCGAGCCGCAGCAGAAAGCGCCTCCTGGAACGCCACCGTTTAACGGCGCATCGTGCCGCAGCGTCACTATGGACGCGTTCGCGGATATGCTGCGCGGACTTTCGGCGGAATATGTGATGTACCCGGTAGTCAATACGACCGGCCTCGAAGGGGCCTGGGATTTCGACTTCCAGTGGACTCCGAAAGGGCCGCTACGGGACGGGCGCGGCGGCATTTCACTCTTCGATGCCATGGATAGCCAACTCGGCATCCATTTGGAGGAGCACACCATGCCGTTGCCGGTGCTGGTGGTGAACAGTGTGAATCGAAAGCCGCTTGAGAATTCGGCGGGAGCGAAGACGAACCTGCGCGGTTCTGAGCCAATCGAGTTTGAAGTCGCCTCAGTACGGCCGAACATCTCCGACGATCACCCCCCACCGCCGCCCGCACGTCAATATCATCCCGGTGGCCGATTGACATGGCGCGCCATCCCGCTTCGGGATCTGGTCAGACTGGCGTGGGATCTCGACCCCGATCCTCACGCGGTAATCGTCGGAGCCCCGAAGTGGATGGAAGCGCGCTTCGACATCCTCGCGAAAGCACCGTCCAGCACGATGGCGAGTCCCACGCAAATCTTCGCCGATGACCTACAGAAGATGTTGCGCGCGATGTTGATCGAGCGCTTCAAGATGAAAGCCCATTACGAAGACCGGCAGGTTGAAGTTTATACGCTAGTGGCGAACAAGCCGAAGCTTAAGGCGGCCGATCCGTCGACTCGTCCGGGTTGTCGCATGGGGCCGCCACAGCCGCCGGGAGAGCCGGGCGAAGGCCCGCCGCCACGCGAGGTGATCTGCCGGAACGTAACGATGGAACAATTCGCGAACAGCTTGCAGGAGATCGGCACGTCCTACATCCGATACCCGGTGGCGGATGGGACCGGCATCCAGGGCGCCTGGGACTTAACATTGAGGTTTCACGCGGCAGCGCCACCTGCGAACGACAGGAAGAAGAAAGAGAAAGGGAAAGAGAAAAAAGAGGAAGAGGGGCCTCGTATTTCACTCTTTTGGGCGGTCGATAAGCAGCTTGGTCTTAAGCTGCAGCTACAGAAGCGAGCGATGCCGGTTCTGGTAATCGATCACATTGAGGAGAAGCCGACGGAGAATTGACCGCAGCCTCTCGGCCAACACGGAAGCGATCCACTTTGACCGCAGAGGGTAGAAGGCCAACGGTCCAGATCAGCTTCTTGGTCAATGCTCTCAACTCGCCCGAAGGGATTGCCGCGTTTAGCAATCCCACTTGGCAGGAAATAGCAATTACTCACCGGTAACCAGAACAGCCCGCGCGGGATTCAAATTAACCGCGACGGCCCCATTGAGGCCGAGGACTTTGTCTTGAAAGTTGTAATCGATAAAAGTGGCGGCAGCGCTGTCGGGCGAACCGGTATAGGCCGACATCACACCGGAATCGTAGGATCTCACCTTGGTAAAATTGCAAGCTGGGGCCAAATCGACCGGGGTGCCCGCAGTGGTGGGGACGGCGGCGGCGAGCAGCCCATCGGCCACAGTCTTCAGGCAATCGTTGTAAATCAGGTCCAATTTCAATGCTGTCCTGAGGTTACCAAATGACGCTCCGCCAGGCACAGGCGCCTTTTGGTTCGGGTAAAGATCGGCGTAAGCACCATTGCTTGTGTCGTTGCCGTGCGGCGTGTAATTGCAGACGGCATACGTGCCCATGGGACCCGAGGCCGTGGCGCATCCCACTTCTCTAGACAACTGCGAGACCACTTGCGTAAAGTGCCCACACACGTTATTGGCGCTACATTTACTAGTGGCGGGGAGAAAGAAAGGTTTCTCGTTATACCAGGCAGTCAGGCCTTCGAGGCCACCATAAGTGGCGGAGGATCCCCAAGCGAGATTTTCGCCCCAGGCGCGCGCGTCGGAGTTGTTGCTGGTTGAGGAGTTGGGCCGGTGCTTGAACTCTCCACTGGCGGACATCTTGTCAGCCCATTCCTGGGCGTCCTTGGCGAGGGCATCACTCCAGACGAGGTTGGGGCTGGCCGTCGGCTTGCCGTCAAAGCCGGACAGGTTCTGGCGGTATTTGTTGTGTTCGGTCACCCACTGGGCCGGAGTTTGTCCGAAGCACACTGCGAGGGCTACGGTAGATACCATCAGAAAGGTGACGGAACCGAAAGGATTTTGCTTTAATTTATTCATATTAATACTGTATCCCATCACTATAATTACCGCCTATCGAATAATTACCGCCTATCGGGCCGAATTCACACCCAGGAATTCTCAGGGCCTTTGTCTGTTCGCCGATAGTCTCAGAACGGTCCTCCCCGTCAAGGGTTCGCTTCGCCGCGCAAAGGTCGTTGTTCTAAGAGCGCTAATTGAGGCAATTTGAAGCCTGGCTCTCGCGCGG
>JAYVUQ010000492.1:0-2717 GCA_043787785.1 Bryobacteraceae bacterium | reverse complement strand
CTGACGTGGCATCGCCAAGCCGATTATCTTGGCTGGCACCATCAAAGCGCCACCCACAAGTTCTTCGGCCTGCGCATCGTCAATGGCCGCATCACGCGCGAACTGCGCGCTGCCGTCAAAGATGTGCTCGCGAAGCTCAACTGCGGCATCCGCTTCACCGTCCAACAAAACCTGCTGTTTACCGGTATTCCCGTCGCCCGCGCGGCCGAACTCGAGGCGACCTTGAAGCAACACGGCGTCAAATTGCCGCACGAACTGCCGCCCGTGTTGCGACACTCCATGGCCTGCCCCGCCTTGCCCACCTGTGGCCAAGCGCTCACGGAATCGGAACGCCGGGCCCCTGAGATGATGACCATGATCGGCAACGAACTCGCCGCCGTGGGCCTGCCCGAAGAAGTGGTCCATGTCCGCATGACGGGCTGCCCCAACGGCTGCGTGCGGCCGTACACGGCGGAGATAGGCATTGTCGGCCAATCGGTAGACCTATATTCTATTTACCTCGGCGGCTCGCCCGTCGGCTCGCGCCTGGCCAAGTTACATTTGCATAACGTCAAGCTAGCCGACTTAGCCGATACCCTGCGCCCCGTATTTGCCGAATTCGCCAGCAGCCGCCAACCTAACGAAAGTCTGGGCGACTTCTGGTACCGGACCCACCAGCAGAACTAACATGATCTACCTCGTAGGAGCCGGACCTGGGCGCGCGGACTTACTCACTCTCCGCGCCGCTCGGGTGCTCGCCAAAGCCGATGCCGTACTCTATGACCGGCTCGTCTCGCGCGAAGTCCTCGACTTAGTCCGTCCGGAAGCGGACTTACTCTACGTCGGCAAAGAGGACGGCCAGCAGGAATCCACGCAGGGGGCCATCTTAGAAGAACTGGTCCGTCAAGCCAAACGCCACGCCCACGTCGTCCGGCTCAAGGGCGGCGATCCGATGGTCTTCGGCCGGGGTGCCGAAGAGTGGCAGTATCTCATCCAACAGGGCTTTGAAGTCGAACTCGTCCCCGGCATCTCTTCGGCACTCAGCGTCCCCTCGCTCGCTGGCATCCCGCCCACCTTCCGCGGTGTGGCCACCGGATTCGCCGTCATCACCGGCCACGTGCGCGATGGCTTCAATGAAGAACTCACACGCTACGCCCAAGCCGACACGCTCATCATCCTGATGGGTACGCGCCACCGCGCCCGCATCGCCGAACTGTTGATTGCCGCGGGCCGCAACCCGCAAGAGCCCGCCTGCTTCATCGAAAATGGCTCCACCTCACGCGAACGGATCCTCGAAACAGTGCTGGCGGACCTGGGCTCGGTGCCGGTACAATCGCCCGCCGTCCTGGTCATTGGCCAAGTCGTACGCTTGCGGGAGCAATTGATGCCGCTGCTGGCCCAAGCCGTGGCCTGAGCCCGATGCTCCTGCGCATCGTCCTTCTGCTTGCCCCGGCGCTCGCCTGCGCTCAGGCTATTACGGACTATCGCTTGACGCCCTCGCAGTTCAAACAGGCCGAAGCCCTCTACCAAACCCGGGTCGCCATCTACGCCCTCGGCACTCTCTATAGCTTCGCCTTGCTGGCCCTATTGGTCTACGCCGGCATCGGCGTCAAGTTTCGCGATTGGGCCGAAGCCCGTACCGGGCAAAGGCTCGGCCAAGCCGCCATCGTCGTGCCCCTTCTTTTGGGTTGGCTCAGCATCCTCACCCTGCGGGTAAGCCTTTACGGCCACCACCTGCGGCTCACCTACGGGCTCTCCGTGCAAGGTTGGGCCTCGTGGTGGGGCGATTGGCTTAAGGGTCAATTGCTCGAGCTGCTGCTATCCACTTTCCTCATGGCGGGCTTCTACACCTTGCTGCGCCGCTCCCCGCGCCGCTGGTGGCTCTGGGGGTGGATCGCCTCGATTCCGGTCACGCTCGTTCTGGTCTTTGTCCACCCGGTCTTCGTCGACCCGCTCTTCCATCAGGTCGATCCCTTGGCCACAAAACAGCCGCAGCTAGTGCCCGAAATCGAAAAGGTGATGCGCCGCGGCGGTATTTCGATCGAGCGCTCGCGCATTTGGGAGATGAAAGCCAGCGACAAAGTCACCACCCACAACGCATACGTCACCGGGATCGGCTCCAGCAAAAGGGTCGTAGTCTGGGATACCACGTCCCGTGACTTTACGACGCCGGAGGTCCTGGCGATTTTTGGCCATGAGCAAGGCCACTATGTGCTCAACCACATTTGGCTGGGCATTGCCTTGAGCCTCGCCGGATTGTTGGTCACCCTCTACTTGGCCTTCCGCCTGATGGAGGAAGCTCTCCCGAAAGTGGGCCACCGTCTCGGAATGCGCGGCTTGGACGACTGGGCGTCGCTCCCCATGTTCCTCCTGCTCTTCGCGGTCCTCTCCTTCGTCGGCCAGCCCATCGAAAGCAGCATCAGCCGGTATTTCGAACACGAGGCGGATGTCTATGGCCTTGAAGTGATCCACGGCCTGGTGCCCTACTCGCCGCAGGTGGCCGCCCGCACCGAACAGAAGCTGGGCGAGAAGTCGTTGTCCTACCCGTATCCCCATCCGCTAATTGTCTTTTGGACCTACAGCGATCCCCCGACGGCCGAAAGGCTGCGCTTTGCCGCGCGGTACCAGCCGTGGAACGAGGGGCAGCCTCGTCGTTACCTCCAGTGACCCAGGTGGTCAGCGAATGGGCACCGGTAACTCTTCTAAATCTTCTAAGGTTCTTTTTTTAAGAACCTCGG
>JAYVUQ010000491.1:0-2501 GCA_043787785.1 Bryobacteraceae bacterium | reverse complement strand
AAGCTGACGGCGGCGGAGTTGCAGATTCGGTCTTGGGAGGAGCGGCGGGGACGGCTCGTCGACCGATCAAGTATTGCGTCGGCACAGGCGCGGCTGAAGGAAGCGCAAGCCGTTTTGGAGCAAGCCAAGCGCAAGATTGAGCTGGCCGTGGTGCGGGCGCCGATGAGCGGCGTGGCGTATCAGGTTGAGGCGCGGCGCGGCGGGTGGCTGAGCCCGGGCAGTGAGGTGGCGTCGATCGGACAGATTGCCAAACTGAAAGTGCTGGTGTATGTAGACGAGCCGGAGCTAGGCCGGGTGAAGGTGGGGCTCCCAGTGCGGATCACGTGGGACGCGCATCCGGATCAGGCTTGGCAAGGCCGGGTGGATCAGTTGCCAACCCGGGTTATGGCGCTCAATACGCGGCAGGTGGGCGAGGTGGTCTGCGTGATCGAAAACCCCAATCTGGTGCTCTTACCGGGGACGAACGTGAACGCCTTCATTCAGGCGCGGGTAGTGGAAAGCGCGCTGACGATTCCTAAGGAGGCGGTGCGCCGCGAGGGCAATCAGGTGGGTGTGTACGCGCTTGAAGGCGAGGTGTTGCGGTGGAAGCCTGTGCGGGTGGGCGTGTCGAGCGTGACGCGGGTGGAGGTGGTGGAGGGTTTGGGCGAGGGGGCACAGGTGGTGCTGCCTTCGGACTTGGTGTTGAGCCCGGGTTTGCGGGTGCGGGGCGTGAAAAATTAGGGTTTAGCTAATGCTTTCGGTCAAATCCGCCGAACCACTCTCAAACGTATGCCCTATCGGCGAGAAGATGAGCGATTACCGATCTCCGGCGCGGTCCGGATATTTTGGGAAGACGAAGACGGCGAGCAGCATCTCTACCGGGCGGATGCCAAGGATGTCTCAGCCAGTGGTTTGAGCGTCACCGTCAAAGTGCGCGTACCCTTGCGCACGTTGGTGCAAGTGGAATCGCTCGTCAATCAGGTGCAGGGTAGTGCGAAGGTGCGTCGCTGCGAGCAGAAGGGCCTCAACTATGTGGTGGGGCTTGAGTTTGTAGGCGGAACCAAGCAAAGCAAAATGCGCTATAGCTGACGTGTTGGCTGGCCGATACCTTTCTTCGGCCGCGGCGTCTATCATAGTGATTTGCTGCCAGTGCGGAAAACGATTGCTATCGCCGTTGCGCTCGTGATGACGAGCTTGGTTGTGGGAAGCCCTCTAGTGGCTTGCCCTTTCTTGCAGGGCAAGCCGGCTTGTTGCCGCAGGACTTCCTCTCAACCGCCACGTTGCCCACTGGCCCCGAGCTTGGAGCGCTGTCCCTTTTACCTGACCGAAGCGAAGCTGGGTTGGGCGGAAATCAAAGCTCCGCCGGCCATCCTAGCGGAGACTGTGCCGGTTGACAGTTGGACTCGATCCTTGGATCGGCCGGAAGCCCGATCTGCTTGGTTCAGCGACCACCGCGGCACTTATCTCGCCAATCGCGTTCTCCGGATTTGATACTCGTTCAAGTTGGCCCCTGCCCTGAACCGAGTAACTTACAAATCTGAATTTAGGAGAACTTTTATGAACAAGATCGCTTTGACTCTAGCAATGGTGCTGACTTTGTCCCTGGGGCTGTTTGCCCAGGCGAAGGATTGCTGCAACGGCTCGTCCTGCTGCAGCGATCAGGCCTGTTGTAAGAACCATAAGAAGTAAGTGAGAGGCTACCTGGGCTGGCTAACGAGCTTTCGTTCGCCAGCCCGGGCATGCCACACTAAAGATTCCTGTCCCCCGTACTGAAAGTTATTGCCGCGTCGTTGATCTGGTCGGGTTCCTGGCTGGCCGGGCGGATCGTCGCGCAACAAGCCCTGCCACCCTTGCATGCCGCTAGTTGGCGCTTTTTCTTTGGCGCCCTGGGCCTCTCCATCCTGCTCCTGATCCGGCGTGAACCAGTGCCGCGAGGACGCGTGTGGGGCCCGCTGGCCATCATGGCCCTGTTCGGCATTGTCCTTTACAACATTTGCTTCTTCTATGGCTTGCGCTTTATCCCGGCCGGGCGTGCTTCGCTGATCGTGGCGACGAATCCGTCGATGTTACTGCTGGCCAGCGCCATGATGGGCGAGCGGCTTACGGGACGCCGCATTCTGGCGGTATTGGTGGCCTTTACCGGAGCCTTGCTAGCCTTGACGCAGGGTAACTTCGCCGCGTTTCTCTCGGGTGGCGTGGGCCTGGGCGACGTCGTCATTTGCGGCTGCGTGATTGGGTGGAGCGTGTACACGCTGGCAGGGCGTCCGGCGATTGCCGGCTCGAGCCCAGTCGCCGCCACGGCTTACTCCACTTTGCTGGGCACGGCGATCATCTGGCTGCTGGACGCTGCTCTGTCCCCGGCGATCCCGCCGGGCGACTGGCCTTCTAAGGTGTGGCTCTCGCTCGCCTTTCTGGGCGTGATGGGTACGTCGCTCGCCTTCCTCTGGTACATGGATGCGGTGTACGCACTGGGGCCCACCAGAGCCGGCGCTTATCTAAACCTAGTGCCGGTGTTTGCCGTG
>JAYVUQ010000490.1:0-2674 GCA_043787785.1 Bryobacteraceae bacterium | reverse complement strand
GCAGTGTTAGCCCACATTCTTGTTTTTCGTGTAAGTGCTTGGTGGATCGGGAGTTAAAAGATTGGAATTCGTTGTGACTCGCCCAGGCGCTTAGCAAACGCCACTGCTCGAGCCACCTACTGAAACCGAAGGGATTGTTTCCAGAGTCCGCGGGAATTGCCGAGGCTTGGCCGGCCGTCTTCACTTCCTCCACCGTCGTTCGCTGTTGAGATCGGGACGGGAGCGCAAGGGCGTTGAAGGTTAGCCAGATTTCTTGAACCCCTTTTCCCAACTTTTGCGCATTCCCAAGTGAAGCAACAAATAGTTGCTTTCGAACATTCAACCAGGAGAAATACCATGAGCGAAGAAATCAAGAAGCAGGATCAGTCCAAAGAGCCGGCGAACGCCGCCGAGTTGGGTGAACAGGACATGGACAAGGTCGGCGTTACGCTGTCGGACGCCGAGCTTGACCAGGCGGCGGGGGGCCTCCAGAATGTCGTGGTTCTGCCCGCGAAGATCGCCCCAGCCGGTGGCGGAACAACCAACATCCGTTGCACCGAGGATATGGTGGGCTGCCGGCATTGAGTTGCTGGGCGGAGATCGTGAAACTTTCCGGGCTGACGGGGAGCACGACCCGTGGGGAGTTCCCGCGCAAAGCGCCAGTCCAGAGACGTCCAGGCTGCACAGCCAGGCTAAGGCAAGGAGGTGTAGCATGACCCCCTCGTCTATTGTTCGGCATTGACTGAGCCAAAGACGAACCTACGATTTGCATTTTCAAACCGGATGGCCAGGCCTTGGACGCTGGGTAGTGCCGGACAAGATCTTTGCCATCCAGGCATTGCCGCGCGGGCACAGCACATTGTGACGCGTGAAGCTGGGAAAGCACGTCAAAATTCCCGGCGGTGATTCAGAAATGTAGCGGCGGGTGGAGACGTAGAAATTATTTGACACAGTTTCAGCGGCGTTCACGCATGTTTTGATGAGGGGGTCGAGTGAGCACTCGGAACGAGTCCGCCAGACTGGCAGGGCGGCGCGGCATTCACAGGCAGCACGTCCAATAGCAAGGTGGAACGAATATGACCAAATCAAGAAGCAGCAGGTCCAGAAGGAGCCGGTAGCCTTCCTGAGTCCGAGCTCGGCAAAGTGGCAGGCGGCACCGTATTCACTTCCAGCCAGTCCGGCATCAAGACGGAGGTCTGAGTAGCAGCCAGCACATGCTTCGGCGGGCGCCGCGGGAGCGCCTCATCGTTCACCACCGTTTCGATAACCGGGTGGCGCCGCGTCGATTCGCGTTCACTACCCTCAACCAGATATGAATAAGCACCAACGCAGGAAGAGCATCATGAATCAAGAAGACCGAAAAGCTAACGATGTCGACAGCACCCGAGACCTCAAGCTGGCTAACCCCAAAGAGCTCACTAGCCCGGGGATTCGTGTGCGGGTCATTTGCCTGCAAGGAACGGGGGGCTATTTTATACTCGAAGTGCCACTGCTGGCGACAACTAAGGTCGGCCGGGCAATGAAGCGCCGCTGGAGTAAGTGAGGCCTCAAAATGGGCATTCCGCTGGCGAAAAATGGTCGATTTCGGGATCCTGGCGGCAGCGGCTCAGCAGCCGTTTACCGTCTTGGCCCAGGCGATGGGGAAGGGTAGCGGATCCGAGATCCGAAAATTGACGTGGTTTCCGCGATCTTTTCGCATACTAATTAGACGTGCCGGACATTACCCGACTTCTGAATGACGCGCGCCACGGAGATTCCCGGGCTGAGGAATTGCTGCTCGAGCTCATTTACGATAACCTGCACCGGCTGGCGGCACGACACCTCATGTCCGAACGCAGAGACCATACGCTGCAACCGGCAGACCTGGTAAACGAAGCCTACCTCAAACTGTTTGGCGCCAAAGGGGACGATTGGCAAAACCGGGCCCAGTTTTACTTTTCAGCGGCGCGTACCATGCGGAGAATCCTCATCGATTACGCACGAGCTCAGGCCGCGGCCAAGCGGCCGCACCGCCAGCAGCGAATCGAAATGACCAATGTCCTGGCCATGGTGAGAGAGCGCTCCGCGGAGTTCATCGCGCTCGACCAAGCCCTTGAGCGGCTGGCGGCCTGCGATGCACTGCAGGCACAAATCGTGGAGCTGCGGTTCTATGGGGGATTGACGGTGGAAGAGACGGCAGCGGGTCTCAGAATCTCAGAATCGACAGTGAACCGGGAATGGCGTTCCGCGAGAGCCTGGCTGCGGGCCCAAGTCCGCAGCGTGATATCGTAGCGTGCTATGCGAAGTCGGATGGTTAACATCTGCTGGTGCGTGATCGTAACCGCTACGACGTTGTCGGCGTTGGGCGCCTGCAAAGGCGCGCCCTTCACTATCACCGCCGGGGTGGAGGATAACTTCACCAGACCTCCCAAGCCCGTATCTCCCAGCGTGCCGTTGCTCCGCACGCGAACCGTGCAGCAGTTTGCCAATGGCCATTTCAGGCGCTTCGACGAAGATGGTGAGGATTTGTTATTCGCGACCTCCCTGCCGTTGCCGGCAAGAAAGATTTGCGACGCCATCTTCGAGATTCGGGTGCGGCGTCGAGCAATCGGCGGACTCTCGTGGGAATTCAATGACTACCTGCTAGTTGGTTTTGCCCCTTTTGGGGAAACCAGTGTGCATAAAGTCTTATTTCGAGGGGGAATTTGGGCGGGAG
>JAYVUQ010000489.1:0-5091 GCA_043787785.1 Bryobacteraceae bacterium | reverse complement strand
ACTTCGGCGAGAAAGCCCTTACCCGGCGCCGATGTCTCGGTGAGCACCTCATCGCCACGGGAGCCGTAGTAGCCGATGGCCGAGCCGGCGATCAGCACGCGGGGGAAGGTGCCCATTTGTGAAAGAGCGCCGATTAAGCGTTGGGTTCCGCCGACGCGGCTGGAGCGAATGCTGCGTTTGACGGCCTCGGTCCAGCGTTGGGTTACCGGTTCTCCGGCCAGATGAATGACGGCTTCGGTGCCTTCGAGCGCCGCCGGAGGTGGGTCGTTTTGCTGCGCATCCCAAATGGAATAAGGAATTTGGGGCGGCAAGCCGGCGCGAGGTTTGCGAACGAGGATGTGTACGGCGTGGCCGTCGGTGGCTAAACGCTGGACGAGACTGTGGCCGATAAAGCCCGTCGCGCCAGTGACTAGTATCCGCATTGGTTCCCGCTATTGTAAGCGAAAAGGATCGCTTCCCGTCTGCCGCATTAACTCTACTTCTTTTAAGTAGCCTTCGGAGTTGGTTTTGCGGCGCATGCCGTCGTAGGACATCCAGCGAATCATGCCGAAAATGGCGCGTTCGGTCCAAGGGCGGTCATGGAGACCGAAGCACCAGAGGATGCCGGTGTAGGTGTTGGGGTCGCGGCCATCGAGGGCGTAACGGTCATGCAGGTTGACCATGGTGCGCATGGCGTCGGCGGGTGTGGGCGACCATTCGATGATCTTTTTGCCCCAATACATGCGGTAGTAGCCGTGGATCTTGCCGCGCAGCAGCATCTCTTGCTGGGCGGCATTCCAGAGCGGGTCATGCGTGCGGGCTTGTTCGAACTCCTCGTAAGTATAGATGGGGTCGCGCGGATCGCCGGCATGTTTGGCGAGCGTGGCGCGGGCCCAATCGGGCAGGTTGGCGAGGGACTCGGGGTCGTCTGAAAAGCGGGCGAAGTTGAAGGCGAGTTCGCGTCGCACGACGAGCTCTTCAATAAATTCGTCGGCGACGAGTCCCTGCTGAAGGGCGTAGTCGCGGGCGCGCAGGGCGACTTCGAGCGAACTGATATGGCCGAAATGAAGGTAGGGGCTGAGGCTGCTGGTGGCGTGGGCGGCGGGTTGATTGCGGTCAGTCGCGTAGCGCTTCAGGTTGCTTTTGAGGAAGTGCCGCAAGTGCTTTTCGGCTTGTGCGCTGCCGCCGCGAAAGGTGAGCGAAGGTTTCACGGTGTGGTCAATCTCGCAGGAGGCGACGAGTTCAGGAATGTTGCCGACAGTTACTTCGACGTGGAGCGCGTGGTTCGGTTTGGTGGGCCAGGCGTGCTTCAGCTTGGGCATGACGAAGGGCTGGAGGTATTGGCCCAGGATGCGGTTGATTTTCGGGCGAATGGTGTAGGCGGCATACTCGCGTTTCTCCATCTTGCTCATGGGGACGACACAACTGGAGTCGACGACGTAGTAGGGGATGTCGAGCTTTTGGGGGACGCGGGCGTTGTGCTGGCGGGCGATGAACGTGGGGTAGTCGTCGGTGACGATGCAGGCGGCGCTTTTGGCCGCTTGGTAGAGGGCGTCGTTGGGATCGCTTTTCTTGCGGCGGAGGTGAAAAATGTAGCCGGCGCCCAGGGCCTTGGCGCCCACGGCCGTGTCGGGCACGCCTTCGAGAATAAAGGTGTGCAGACGGTCGTTGGCTTGGGTGTAGGCGCAGGTGAGGGCTTCGTAGATGAGGAGGGGCAGGCCCTGCTGATTGGCGAGGTGTATGGCCTGAGCTAAAGCATGATTGTGGCTGGTACGGCGGTTCATTTGCGCCCAGTAGAGGACGTAGTCTGCGTTGGGGCGGAGGGGGCGATCGTTCAGGGCGCGGGTGCGCTCGGCGAGTTGGGTGAGGTCCATATGTGCTCCTCCTTGATGAGAGCATGCCGCGAACCGCTACAATTAAAGCATCCGCATGCGCATTCTGAACCGGGCCAAACTGCTGGCCGGCTACCTGCTGGGCCGACACGATCTCGGCACGGCGCTGCCGGTGGAATACATCGTCGAAACGACGGCCAAGTGCAATCTCTACTGCCCGATGTGCCCGCGCGAGACGCACAAGCAGCCCAAGGAAGACATGACCGACGAGGTCTTTGAACGGCTGGTGAGCGAGACGCAGCATTCGGCGGAGCATGTGATGTTGATCGGGCTGGGCGAGCCGTTCATGGACAAGCAGATTTTTTCGCGGATCGAATACTGCGAGCGGCACGACATTGCGACACTGCTGTCCTCGAACGGCACTTTTCTGGATGAGGCGACCTGCGCGAAGATTCTGGATACGCCGCTGAAGCACATTACCTTGTCGATGGACGGGTCGCGCAAGGAGAGCTTTGAATATTATCGCAAGGGCGCGCGATTTGAGAAGGTGCGCGATAACTTCGTGCGTTTGTGCCGGATGAAGCATGAGCGGGGCTCGAAGTTACAGATTGTCGTGCAGATGATCCGCATGGAGAAGAATGACTCCGAGGTGGCGGAGTTTATGGAGTTTTGGGGCGCGGTGCCCGGCGTGGATCTGATCCGGATTAAGGCCGATGAAACTGATCTCCTGCGTCCGGACGCGGGCCATGTGGCCGAAGATTGGAAGCACCCGTGCCATTACTTGTGGCGGGGGGCGATGTATGTGAAGCACAACGGCGATGTGTATCCTTGCTGCCAGAGTTATATGCTGGATGGCGCGCCGGTGGGGAATGTCCGCACACAGGGAATGCCCTCTATTTTTAATGGTGCCCCGATGCAGCAGTTACGCCAACAGCATGCCGCGGGCCAAGCGGCGCAGATACCGATGTGTTCGCGCTGCCGGACGACGATTCCTCATCCGTTGTTAGTGGCGGGCAGTTTGATCTTTCATGGCGAGACAGTGCGGAAGTTACTACCGCTGGTCGAGCGGTTGACTTACTTCTCGAAATTGCCGAAGCGGTTGCTAACGCCGCAGCGGCCGGTGCCGGCTGCTAAGGATGAGTTGGTGCAGATTAAATGAAGCGCGCGGTTTGCTTGCTGAGTGGCGGGCTGGATTCGACGACTTGTCTGGCGGTGGCGCATCGTGAATATGAGTGCTATGCGTTGTCGTTCGATTACGGGCAGCGACATCGGTTTGAGTTAGAGTCGGCGGCGAAGGTGGCGGCGGCTTATCGGGTGGTGCACCGGACTTTGCAGTTCGATTTGGGGCAGTTCGGCGGGTCGGCGTTGACGGCGGCGATTGACGTGCCAAAGCATAAGTCGGTGGCGGAGTTGGGCGAGGGGATCCCGGTGACGTACGTGCCGGCGCGGAATACGATCTTTCTTTCGTTTGCACTGGCATGGGCGGAGACCTTGGGGGCGCACGATATCTTTCTGGGCGTGAATGCTTTGGATTATTCCGGCTATCCCGATTGCCGGCCGGAGTTTGTCGAGGCCTTTACGCGGATGGCAAACTTGTCCACGAAGGCGGGCGTCGAAGGGGTTCATTTCACGATCCACACCCCGCTGATCGCTTGGACGAAGGCGGGTATTGTCCGGCTGGGGACGGCGTTGGGCGTGGACTTTGGGATGACGCACAGTTGCTATGATCCGGACGCTTTGGGGCGGCCCTGTGGCGCGTGCGATTCTTGTTTGCTGCGCTTGAAGGGCTTTGCCGAGGCGGGGCTGAAGGATCCGCTGGTGTATCCGTGAAGATTTCGGAGCTATTTTACTCGCTGCAAGGCGAGGGCATGTTACTCGGTGTGCCGAGCTTCTTCATCCGGACGACGGGCTGTAACTTGCGTTGCGTGTGGTGCGATACGCCGTATACCTCGTGGGCGCCGGTCGGCGAGGAGATGACAGTCGAGTCGATTGTGTCGGAGGCGTTGAAGCATCCAGGGCGACATGCGGTGGTGACGGGCGGGGAGCCTCTAATTGCGCCGGAGATTGGGGAATTGACTTTGCTTTTGAAGCAAGCGGACTTTCACATCACGATTGAGACCGCGGGCACCGTGGCCCCCGCGGTGGCCTGCGACTTGATGAGTATCTCGCCGAAATTAAGTAACTCGGTGCCTTGGGAGCGGGAGGGCGGCCGGTTTGCGGCGCAACATGAGCGGTTGCGGTATCAGCCTTTGGTTTTGCGTTCGCTGATGGCCAGGTATGAGTATCAGCTGAAGTTTGTGGTGATGTCGCCGGGGGATTTGGATGAGATCCGGACCTTGCTCAAGGAGACGGGCGGATTGGCGTCGCGGACGATGTTGATGCCGGAGGGCGTGTTAGTCGATACGCTGCGGGAGCGGGCGAAGTGGATGACGGAGGTCTGTAAGTCGGAGGGGTTCCGTTTTAGTCCGCGATTGCATATTGATTTGTTTGGGAATACGCGGGGGACTTAAGGCCGGCTCTGTCGAAAACACACCACGGCATGACCCGGTCACCTTCGTTCCCGGCTGATAGCCCGATGTTCGGTCCAGCCGCGAACGGAGGTGAGCGGGTCATACTTACTTGGATTGTTTGGCGAAGAAATCTAACATGGGGGCGAAGTTGGGGACGGCGATGTCGGTGTGGCTGCCTCCGGGGACTTCTACATATTCGATTTTGGCACCAGCCTTTTTACCGGCTTCGACCATCGTGCGGGACTGACTGACGTTGACCGTCTTGTCGTTGTCGCCGTGGACGACGAATTGGGGGATGTGCTTAATCTTCTCCATGCCCGCCACGTTACCGCCGCCAGAAATCGGCCCGAGCGCGGCGAAGCGGTCGGGGAAAGCCATGGCGATGCTCCAGGTGCCGTAGCCGCCCATGGAATGGCCCATTAAATAAATGCGCTTGGGGTCGATTTTGTAAGTGCGTTCCACTTCGGCTAAGACGTCGAGTACGTCTTTCTCAGCGGTGCCGCGGTACATGGAGGCGGGCTCGCGGCCTTTGGGAGTGACCAAAAAGAATCCGAGGCGCTCGGCCTCTTTGGGGAGGCGGCCGCCGTAGCTTTCTATCATTGAGGTTTCGTCGCCGCCCATGCCGTGGAGGGCGACCACGAGGGGCAGGGGTTTGCCTTCGTACTTGGTGGGAACGTAGACGCGGTAGGGCTGAAGGGTCTGGTCGACCTGGGACCGGTAGGCTTGGCGGAGGTAGCCGGTGCGGCCGGCGAAGGGGTCCTTGCCGGTGG
>JAYVUQ010000488.1:0-6601 GCA_043787785.1 Bryobacteraceae bacterium | reverse complement strand
TCGCGCTCGAAGCGGGCGAGGCGTTCGCGGTCCTGGGCCATGCTGGCGGGCATCACCTTGATGGCGACTTCGCGGTCGAGCTTGGTGTCCTTCGCTCGATACACCTCGCCCATGCCGCCCGCGCCCAGCGGGGCGAGGATTTCGTAGGGGCCGAAACGAGTGCCAGCGATCAAGGACATGGTTGATTCAGTCTAGCGGATGCTTACCCTGAGCTTCACCACGAGATCGGCTTGACTCAGTGCTGCCGCGCATTTCATTCATCATTTTCCTGGTGGCACTAAAGAGCAGTACGACGCAGTACGACGGTGTTGACCGCGATGCACGTCAGCCGCGAGAGGGTGCCCGAGGGGCAAATCTTTCATGCCGCGGTGAGGCCGCTTCGGCAAGCGGATCGGCGACCGGTGTCCAGGTACAGGGCTCCGCAAATACTAGTCTGTTATCCTGAAATTCCACGGATGCGGTGAGACTAGCAGATGACTGAGGATCTGGCGAGGTAACTTATGGACTTCCGGTGGCGCTCGCTCCTTGTCGCTCTCTTGGCCGCGGCCGGCCCCACGCCAGTGCCGCTACCGGTGCCGCTTCCGATGACGTTGTTTACGGGCGAAGCCGCCCGCAAGTTTCTGCCGGCCACCATGCCCGGCGGCGTTGCGGTTTTTGACGCCGACAACGACGGCCGGCTCGACCTGTACTTTCCGAATGGCGCGCCCTTGCCGACTGGTCGCAAGACCCTCCCGGCGCATGCCAACCGCTTCTTCCGCAACCGCGGGGCGATGCACTTTGAGGACCGCACCACCGCCGCCGGTCTCGCTGGCACCGGCTACGACTTCGCCGCAGCCGCCGGCGACTTCGACCGTGACGGCCATGTCGACCTGCTCGTCTCTGGCCTGCGCGGCATCACGCTCTACCGCAATCGCGGCCAGGGCACTTTTGAGGATGTCACCGCGCGCAGCGGCCTCGATAACCACGGGCGCTGGTCGGTTGGCGCGGCCTGGCTCGATATCGATAACGACGGCGACCTCGACCTGTTCGTCGTCAACTACGTCCGATGGGACCCGGCCACGGAGAAGCCCTGCCTCGTCGAAGGCCAGCCCGACTTCTGCCATCCGCGCGCCTACCAGCCGCAGCCAAACGCCCTGTTTCGCAACGAGGGCGCTGGCACGTTTACCGATATCTCGGCCTCCTCCGGCATCGCCCAGCATCTGGGGAAGGGAATGGCCGCCGCCGTCGCGGACTTTGACCTTGACGGTCGCCTGGACATCTTCGTCACCAACGACCGGGTCTTCAACTTTCTCTTCCGCAACCTGGGCGAAGGGCGCTTCGAAGAGGTCGCCTTCGCCCGCGGCGTGGCCGCCCCGGCCAACGGCAACCCGCCTTCGGCCATGGGCACCGATGCGCAGGATTACGACAACGATGGCCGGCCGGACCTGATCTACACTGCCTTGCGCGATGAGACCTTTCCGCTCTATCGCAATGCGGGCGCGGAGTTTGTGGAGGCGACCGTAAGTTCGCGCCTGAGTATCCTTACCCGGGCCATGGCTGGGTGGGGCATTGTCTTTGCGGATCTTGATAACGACGGCTGGAAAGACATTGTCGCCGCGCGCGGCGAAGTGCTTTCGGCTACTGGCTCCAAAGGTGCTTTGGCGCGCGAGCCGCTTTCCTGGCTGCGCAATATCGAGGGCCGGCAGTTTGTGGCGGGCGACGCCATCGCCGCGCCCAGTCAGGTTTACCGAGGGCTGGCGGTTGCGGATTTAGACAATGACGGTTGCCTCGACTTAGTGGCGACGGCCCTGCAAGCCGCGCCGCAGGTCATCAAGCGGGCTTGTCCGCCTGCTAGCCATTGGCTCGAAGTAAATGTAAGTGCAGGCGCGCGGGTGCAAGTCGGGTCGCAGTGGCGTCATGCTACTTACACCTCGGGTTATGCTTCATCGTGTAATTGTCCCTTGCACTTCGGGGTAAGTGCCGGAACCCTGAACGTGAAAGTAACTTGGCCTGACGGTAAGCAGAAAGTAATGAGCGATATCCAAGTCGATCGCCAAATCAAGGTGGAGCCATGATTACCCTGCTGCTGCTGCTGGCGCAAGCGCCCGATCCGGCGCATTTATCGCAGCAAGGCGCACAGGCGATCCGGGAGCGGCGATTTAGCGATGCGGAGCGGGCTTACCGGCAGTTACTGAAGGCCGACCCGGCGAACCCGACCTGGCACATGAACTTAGGGCTTACTTTTCACATGGGTGGCCGCTACGCCGAGGCTGTGCCGGAGTTACAACTATTCCTGAAGGCCACACCCCAACCGGGGCCGATGCATCTGTTGCTGGGATTGTCCCAGTTGAAGGTATCCCGCGCTTGCGACGCGATCGCGCCGCTCGAAAAAGCCCGCGTGTGGAATGCGGAGCAAACGGTGGTGGAGTTGGCCGATGCCTACTATGGCTGTAAGCGCTTCTTGAATGCCGCGCGGACTTACGAGGCCGCCTTGGCCATCAAGCATAAGAGCGATGCCGTCGCCCGCCAAGCGGCCCATTGTTACTGGGAAGCCAGGCAATATCCCGATGCCCAGCGACTCTTCGCGACCGTGGCGACAGCGTTCGCCCAAGACGCGGACTTCAATTACGAATACGGCGACACGCTGGCCCGGATGGAAGGACCCGCGGCGGGCGTTCCTTATCTCGCACGGGCGGCAGCCACCCAGCCCGGCTTGCTGGCCGCGCGCGGTGAGTTGGGCAAGGCTTTGCAGTCGCTCGGGCAGAACCAGGAAGCCGTTCCGCACCTCGAAGCGGCAGCCGCGGCCGATCCGGCTTTGCTGCTGCCTTTGTCGCGAGCCTACCGCGAGATGGGGCGGGCCGCGGACAGCGAACGGGTGCAGGCGGAGTACCGCCGTCAAGTAAAGCCTTAAGGGCGATACACTTAGAGCCAATGTTCCGGTCGGTCTTCCTCGCGATTGCCCTCGGGCTTTCGAGCCTTCATGCCCAACGCAGTGATTCGCTGCCGGCGGCCGCCGAAGCGCACGCCAAAGGCGACCTCGCCACCGCCCGCAAGCTCTACGCCGCTGAGGCCGAACGCCTACGCAATAGAGCTGACCGCGAACCCTACGCCCGTGTCCTTGAAGACTGGGGCGAAACCGAGTTGGCCGCGGGGCTCTACGTCGTGGCCGCCCGCCATGGTCTTGAGTGCGCAGCAGCCTTTGCGATGCTACCGGGCAGGGAAGAGCGGCAGGTGAGTTGCCTCACCATTACTGGCCGGGCCCGGGTTTACGGGGGCGAGTATGAGGAAGCCTCGCAGGTGCTGGAACGCGCGGTGCGAGTGGCCCATCAAGCCGGGCTCGCTTCGAGCGAAGGCATTGCGCTCAACGACGTCGGCAGCGCCCGCTTCTACGTGGGCGATTACAGCGCGGCCTATGCCTCTTTTGCCGGCGCTTTGGCGCTCTCTGAGCGTAGCCCGGACGCCCCTTGGTTCGCGCGTCTGCATCAGTTGTCGCTCGCCAACTTGGCCATGTTGCAGCAGCGCGTGGGTCAATACGAACGGGCACTCGAGATCTACCGGAAGATGGCCACGGGCGCGCAGTCCTTGCCCTTGGCGCAGCAGGCTCGCCTCCTGTCGAATGTGGGGGCGCTTTACCGGCGCATGGGCGACCCCTACAAAGCGATTGACCAGTACCGCGCAGCCCAGAAGTTGTTCACCCAGCAGCGTGACCAGGATGGCGAGATCGGCGTGATTACCAACACGGGCATCGTGCAGGCGATGGACTTAAACGACCTTGCGGGTGCGCTCGATTCCTTCGGAAGGTCCTTCGCGCTCGCCGCAAAGTCCGGCAACCGGCGGGAGCAGGCGGAGGCGAAGCTCTACTCGAGCGAAGCGCTGCGGCGTTTGGGCCGCTACCCGGAAGCGGCGCGTCAAGCGCGGGAAGCCCTGGCGTTATCCGATGAACTAAAGGCGCCGGAAGAGCAATGGAAGGCCCAGTTTTCGCTCGCCAAGATCGACGAAACCAAGGGCGACTCGGCCGGGGCGCTGGTCCGCTACCGGCAAGTGATCGAGACCATCGAGAAGCTGCGCCAAGGCATTGCGGGTTTCAGTTTGCGGGCCGCCTTCCTGGGCGACAAAGCCGAGGCCTACGACGGCGCCATCCGGATGCTGTTGCGCCAGCCCGCGCCCCAAGTGGCCGAGCTTTTCCGGTACATGGAAGAGGGCAAGGCGCGCACGCTGCGCGACCGCTTGGCGGAGCCGGCGGCGAAGCCCTCCATGATGACCATCCCGGAGATGCAACGGCGGCTCGCGCCGCGGACGGCGCTGGTGGAGTATTGGAAGTCCGGTGACGAAACGGCGACTTTGTTCATCACCGCCCAGACGGCCGAAGTGGTGCGGACGGGCCCGGTGCGCGATGCGTCGATTGATCGGTTGCTGGAGGCGATCCGGGCGGATAGCTCTGGCTGGAAGGCGACAGCGGATGACCTCGGTGCCGCGCTGGTGACGCCGTTGCCCTTGGAACCCGCCAAGCTGAAACGTCTGCTGATCGTGCCGGACCGGCGTTTGCAAGCCGTGCCCTTTGACGTCTTAACCCGAGCCGGCCGCCTGCTGATTGACGACTACGAAATTAGCTACCTGCCCGCCGCTTCGATGCTCCGCGCCACGCCGGCTGGGCGAGGCTGGATTTGGCCTTGGCGGCCGATGCTGGTGGCCTTTGCCGATCCGGTGTCGCGCGCCACCGGCCGGGGCGACGACCTGTTCGGTGCGGGCTTAGTCGCGCTGCCGGGGTCGCGCGCCGAGATCCAGAACGTGGCCGATCAGTTCTCCGGGCAAGCGCAGTTGCATGCGGGCGAAGACAATCGCAAGGTCTACATCACCTCCCAAAACCTGGCCGGCGTGCCGATCCTGCACTTCGCCACCCACGCCATCGCCGATCCCGATGACCCGGACCGTTCGCGCCTCGCCCTTTCCGGAGATCATGCCGGGCAGCCGGTCGAGTATCTGTTCGCCCGCGAGATTTACGACCTGAAGCTGACCGGCGTGCGGCTGGCGACGCTGGCTGCTTGCGACACCGAGGCCGGCAAGGTAGTCGCCGGTGAAGGCGTCGCTGGCCTCAGTCGCGCGTTCCTGAGCGCCGGCGTGGCGTCCACGGTGTCCACTCTGTGGCGCATTGGGGACCAAGCTTCCTCGGAGTTGATGGGCCACTTCTACCGGGAACTGGCCGCGGGCGTTCCGGTGGGCCAAGCGCTGCGGTCGGCGAAACTGGCGAGCCGGAATCGAGGGCCGAAACATTGGGCGGCTTTCGTGTTGAATGGCGATGCGGGTGTCACGACGCCGCGTACCGTGGTGAGTGGGGTGGTGAGTGGGGTGGTGAGTGGGACTCTTCTCCTGGCCATGCTGCTGTTGGCCGCCGGACTGGCGTTTTGGCGCTTTAACGCGAAGCCAACACCGGGGTAAGTTCGCCCGTGGTCTGGTCGGCTGTGAAAGCGACGAACTGCAAGGGGGCGGTGCCTTCGGCCTGGACGCGGGTGCCGATGGATAACGCGACGCCGAAATACTCGCCCAGTTCGCGCGTGATCTTCTCGCCGTAAGCGAGCGTGATGTTGACGCGACTGATGTGGCCCAGGGGCGTGGACGCGGTGAGCGTGACGGTGACTGGCCCCTGGTTGTTGTTCTGGATGGCGAGTGCCGACAGCGTGCTGCCGCTGAAGCCGGCTCCGTTTTGATTCACGGAAACCTGGAGCGAGGTGAGCAACGGGAAGACCGGGATCGCGGTGGCGATCACCGGGTAAATGCTCTTGACGGCTTCGACGCCGCGCAGATAGGAGAAGTAAGTCGGGGCGTAGATCACTTTCCCTACCTTGTCCGTCAAGACGATGGGCTGCGCGTCCATGACGGCGGGCCGGTCAAGCACCAGGTCGATTTCGTTTTCGCTAATGAAACGGGGTGAGAACCTAAACTTCGTGTTGACGGCGGTGCTTCTGGAGAAGCCCGTGCCGAGCACCCGGATCACGGTGCCGGCATTCCAGGAGCCGCCGCCCGGAACCACGTTGTGAATGGCCGATTTGCCACCCACGGTGAGCACGCCGGGGCGATTCTGGACGAAGGACAAAGTTTGGCCGAGGGGGTTGGTGAAGGCGTTGGCTCCAATGCTGACCAGCGAAGTGCTGCCCAACGGGGCGTCGCTTCGCACATGGGCGGCCATGGTCAACATCGGGTAATCGAGCACGGTGCCGAACGAACCGAGCGGCGACAAATACCGAATCGAAAATTGGCCTCGGCTATAGCTGGCAATGCCAAAGGCGTCCCCGAAGGGGCTCGACACCGATACGCCATAGAAGCCGTCAAACGACCCTGGGTCCATCGCGAAAGACTTAGTGCCAGACATGATCGGCCGCGGCTCGGTAAGCGAGACCTTGAACTGAACCGTTCCGCCGGGAGGAACCGTCTCGTTGCCTAACTTAATCTCGACCGGTAGTATTTGGCCTTGGGCGATGCCGGGTGCAAGCATCGCGCCGACCGCGCAGAAAATTGCCCATGTTGCTCGTTGTTTCATAACTACTGTTGACCCTTCGCTGCTTTTCCCATGCTCTGCCGAAAGTCTTGCGAACCCCTGGCGATTGTTTGACCCTTCCCGTCAAAC
>JAYVUQ010000487.1:0-8373 GCA_043787785.1 Bryobacteraceae bacterium | reverse complement strand
TTTGGTGCGGGTCAGGCCGTCCTTGGCGGGCGACTGGCATCTACCGTCCGGCATCCGATGCGAAACAGGACCTGGGAAACTGGTACCTCGGTCAAGTAGTCGCACACCGATTCCCTCCGTCCCCTCCGGCTAAGGTCAGGATCGCTGGCCATTGCCCGGCGTCCATTGCCCGGCAGCCAGCGACCGGTGGGCGCAGCGCATGAGGGTTCGTGGGGTCTTGGAGTTCGGCCAGGAGACCGAAAGCACTCGGCTATTTGCCCCAAACTGCCCGCGTGCTCTGCGGCTGGGGTGACCGAAGACGAGGCCTGGACCCACATCGACGAGGCTATACCTCGCCCCTGCCGAGATTGCCTGGCCCTCCAGCGCTAAACCCTCCGAGGTGACGATTAGGCGACTGAGGCACTCCCAAACTGACCGCCGATCACCAGGGCCGTGGCGGTCGCGAAGGCGCAAACTAGCACTCTTCATCAGCTTCAAGGCCTTTGCCGCGGCGGCGCGGCGAGGTTCACTCCGGCCGATTTCAGCGCCGGTTGGGCCGTGACGTAGTTCAATTTCGGTGCCGCTTTCTTCAGATTGTCGAAGATGAAAAAGCGGAGGCTTTCTTCCATCCCCACGCGGCCGGCAGTAACGGCGCGGTCCTGGAAGATTTGCGCCACGCGCTCGAAGGGCGACTCGTCTTCCTGCCACACGCGGATGTCGACACCCTTGGGCGTCATTTCACGAGCTCGCTCTTCTTCAAAGCCGGGCACGACAAAAGCAGGCGCTCCCTGCGCGGGAATCACCACCAGGAAGCTGCGTTCGCTGCGTCCCCAACGGACACCCGTTACGTGCTGCATGGCCGCACCTGGCTCAAGCACGACGGCGGAAAGGCCGAATTCTTTCATCGCGGCTTGGACGTCGGCAATGCGCTTTTTGTAGATATCGGAATTTAGTTGCATGGGGGTGCCTTAGGCGAACGGTTGATCAATGGCCGGGCTTTGCGGCGAGAATAGCTTGGGGCCCGTTTCCCTCATGTAGAAGCAGTCTTCCAAACGCACGCCGAATTCGCCGTAGATGGCGATCATCGGTTCATCGCTGAAGCACATGCCGGCCGCGAGCGGGGTTTTGTTGCCGCGGACGAGATAGGTCCATTCGTGACCGTCGAGCCCGATGCCGTGGCCGGTGCGGTGGGGCAGGCCGGGAGTCTTGTAGCCAGGGCCGAAGCCAGCGGCTTCGATCACGCGGCGCGCGGCGGTATCGACAGCTTCGCAAGGGGCGCCGGGCTTCGCGGCGGCGAGGGCGGCGTCTTGCGCTTTGCGTTCGAGGGTCCAGATTTTGCGTTGGCGGTCGGTCGGTTTCCCGAAAATCACGGTGCGGGTGATATCCGATTGGTAGCCCTCGACGGTGCAGCCGTCATCGATCATGACGAAGTCGCCCAACTTCAATTTTTGGGGCGTGAGGCTGCCGTGCGGGAAGGCGGTGTACGCGCCGTACATCACGGAGACATAGCCGGGATAGCCGAGCACGCGGTAGGCGGCGTGGATGTTACTCTGCAGTTCGTTCTGCGGCATGCCTTCGCGCAACGTGGCGAGGCCTGCCTTGTAGGCGGCAATGGTGACGTCGCTGGCGCGCTGCATGAGGGCGAGCTCCGCAGGCGACTTATACATGCGGCAACCGGCGGTGACAGTGTCGGCGTTGGTGAATTCGAGGCCCGGGCATGCGCCGCGGATGCCGTCGAAGACCAGGAAACGGGCGCGTTCGTCGATCGCGAGAGTGCCGGTGCGGATGCCGCGGTCCTTCATTAGTTGGGCTAGTCGCGGGAATGCGTCTTCACGAAACACGCGCACATCTTGCCCGGAGCGAATGGCTTGCTGGGCGCGCTTCTCGTCCTCGGCCGGAACTAACCAGCCGAGGTCGCCTTTGGCCGGAATCACCACGCCAAAGAGCCGCTCCGAGGCATTCCAGCGGACGCCGGTGAAGTAATAGAGACTCGAGCCGCCTTCGAGGAAGATGCCGGCGATCTTGTGTTCGCGCATCAGGCGCTGCGCTTTGGCCAGACGCTGTTGGCGCTCACTATCGGTGATGGGCACCACGCCGGCCGTCATCGGCTTCAAGTTGCGTATCTCGGCCGGAACGGAAAACTCCTGTGCGGAGGCGGCTAGGGCACTGGCCGTGGCGGACAGAAACTGACGACGATCCATCACTACAGATTAGTATTTATTGAGTGACTCACAATAGCGATTCGTTTTCACCATCTTTCTTACCCCGAAAGGCACCGTGCCTCCTTTTGGGCCTCCTTTTGGGCCTCCTTTTGGCGAGCCATGCTGGCTGGCGGTGCTCCGTCGAACTGGCCGGCCCCACTACGGGGCCTTACCGCGGGGCCCTAAGTCGCGGTTTGCCAGCGACGTTAGCAGCCGTATCCCCGTCAGGCCGCGTTCGCGTCCAGTACCAGTAGAACGGCAAGCCGGTCGCGATGATGGCCAGCCCGGTGATTGCCTGCGCGGGCTGGGTGTAGAACGCATTGGCCAGCACGGCAATGGTGACCGCGCAAAAAACCAGCGGTACGAAGGGATAGGCAGGGACGCGGAAGGGCCGCGCCAGGCCCGGCTGCTTCTTTCGCAAGGCGATCACGCAGGAGGCGGTGAGTCCGTAAAAAAGCCACAACGAGAATACGGCGTAGTCAGTCAAGCGGTCGTAGTTGCCGGTGAGCGCCAAGGCGGAGGCAATAGCAGCGACGAAGAACCCGGCTCGGACGGGCACGCCGGCGGCCGACAGCCGGTTCAGAAAGCCGAAGTAGACGCCGTCCCTGGCCATCGCATACGGCACCCTCATCGCCGGCGCCATGCCGGCATGTAAAGCGCCAAACGATGAAAACAGCATGGCCGCGGCCATCAGGGCCGCGACGGTGGCACCGAATACGCGGGTGAGCGCCGTGGTGGCCACGGAGGACGATAACGGCACGGATGCCACTTCGAGCGGCGTGAGCACATAGAAGTACGCGGCATTGGCGAACAGATAGAGGGCGAGCACCGTGAGCAACGCCAGCACGAAAGCACGCGGTATGTTGCGCTGCGGATCGCGTACTTCGCCGGCCATCGGAGCGAACAGAGCCCAGCCCTGGAATCCCCAGAGCGCGCCCAACATGGCGGCCCCCACTCCGGCGAGCCCGCCGCGCGTGGCTGCGGGTACGGCCTCGCAGGTGCCACCGGCGCCGGAGAGCGCGTAGTGCAACCAGTCGCCACGGGAGAAGAAGAAAGCGCAAAAGCCCACGGCGAATACAATCAACACCTTCACCGCGCTGAAGACGGTGGCGATGGTCCCAGTTGCCTGCACGGAGACGGAGTTGAGCAAAGCGGCCATCACAATCGCCGTCACCGCGGTGACGGCGAGATGATCCTGGAGGGCACCATCCAAAACGAGGTTGAGAAAAATGGCAGTCGAGACGGATTGCGCAGCCAGCGAGGCGGGTCGCGTAATGCCGGTGTAGGCCCAGCCCCACAGGAAGCCAGCCCGCTTGCCATACGCCTCGCTGATGAAAGCGTATTCGCCCCCGGCGCGGGGTAGCATGGCCGCCAGTTCGGCGTAGCAAAGGGCACCGGCGAGCACCAGCATACCGGCGGCGAGCCATACGGCGAGCACGGTTACGGGCGAATCCACGTTACAAGTCATCACCCGGGCCTTCAGAAAGACGCCGGTGCCGATCATGTTGGCGATGTTGAGGGACGCGGCTGAAATGGGAGTCAGCCCCTGAACGAGTTTCGGCATCAGGTTGTATATCGTATCAGCCGGAGCCGGGTTACGATCCGGCGCGATGGGCCACGGCAATGGCATGGCGCAGGCGGTTCCAATCGGTGTCGCCGGCAACGGTGCAATCCGCACCCAAGATGAACTGCCGGGGAGACTCTTTCACCACCCGCCGGATCTCGGCTTCTACCTGCGCCGGGGTGCCGGTGGCGAGGACACCGTGCCGGTCGAGTCCGCCCATATAGGGGCGTCCAAACAGAGTGGAAATCTCCTGCGCCGACATCTCCCTTTCCGCGAGCTTCGTATTGCAGTTCACCACGTGGCCGGGGTAGTCGCGGACGGCCTCGTAGCTGGCGTAGGGCGAGTGGTAATCACACACGTGGAGGATATTTAGCGGGCAAGCCGCACTTACTTCTTTCATCGCGACCAGATCCGCCGGCCGGATGTAATTGGCGAAGATTTGGGGATTGGTGAATTGCCGGGTTTCCGAACCCTGGGTGGACATATAGAATCCATCCACGCCCTCCTGAATGCACGCCCGCACGAAAATCAGCTGGCTCTCGATAAGGATCTCGAAGCCGCGCTTGACGGCCTCGGGATCTTCTTGCAAGTGCTGTCGCAGCAAGGGCGTGGTGGCGCAGTGGCCCGCGCACATGTAAGGCGAGTAAAGAGTCATCAGCACCATGGCGTCTTTTTTGGTGGCCTTCACCAATTCACGCACGGTCTGCAGTTGGGCCGCGTAGAAATCGCGCTTGCGGAGTTCCAGTTTCGACCAGTGAGCGGGCTGCTGCAGAAACTCCTGCCGTTCATAAGTCTGCTCGAACTGGACCTTCACAAAATCCATATCCGTCTGGCGAAAGAACTCGAGATGCCGCTGGGCGGCGGCGGTGCCGGTTTTATACTCGGGAGCAAAATGGAGAAAGAACGCGGCCGGCGTGTAGTGCGCGTCAGCTTTGCCGGCCAGCCATTGCCGCATGCGTTCCCGCTTGTTTGCCGGACGGCCACGGAAAGCGGCCAGCGCCGAACTGCTGGAGAGGGCGGTGAGTGAATTGGCCAGGAAAATGCGTCTTTGCATGTGCTCAGGCTACACCAACTTTTCCTGTCGGGCTTTCCCTGTCGGGCTTTCCTGTCGATCGGGAGGCGGTGGTAGCATAAGCGGATGGCCGTTACCGCTTCCATCACCACTGGGCAAACCGGCCCGACCGGCAGCCTGCGGCACACGGCCGTAGTCCGCCTCACTCACTGGATCACCGCACTGTGCTTCCTGGCGCTGCTGATTTCTGGAATCGAAATCCTCATTTCTCATCCGCGCTTCTATTGGGGAGAGTCTGGAAATGCGTCTGGCCCCGCCTTGTTTAGCTTGCCGATCCCGGCTTCGCGGCGCGGCGTAGTGACGGGCTACAACTTTGTGCTGCCGGACCAGAATGGCTGGAGCCGCAGTCTCCACTTTCAATCCGCGTGGCTGGTGGCTTTCGCTGGACTCCTGTATGGGGTTTTCGGCCTGCGGGCTGGGCATTTTCGCCGGAACCTGCTGCCGTCCAGTATTTCCTGGACGGTGCTCTCGAGCTCCATCCGGGATCATTTGCGCTTTGCGCCGCCCGCCGGAGCGAGGTCCTATAACGTGCTGCAGCGGCTGGCGTACCTCAGCGTGGTCTTCGTCCTGTTTCCCCTGATGATGTGGACGGGCTTGGCGATGGCTCCCGGCTTCACCGCCGCGTTTCCGGTCTCCGTCACCGCGCTGGGTGGCCAGCAATCCGCCCGCACCCTTCATTTCTTCGTCACGCTGTCGCTGGTGTTGTTTGTACTGGTACACGTCGCGATGGTTTGGGCCTCAGGTTTTCAGCGGCAAATGCGCGCCATGACGACCGGTAAGGAGCAATCATGATTCACCCCTCTCGCCGCAAACTGATCACCGCCGGGTTGGCGGCCACGGCTGGCGCTTCGGGCTTGGCCGTCGCGGCTAAGTTAGCCGGCCAGTACGGACTGGTTCCTCCCGACCACAGCGGCATTTACGGCCCTGGCGAAACGCTCACCTATGCCGCCCACCGGCTGCTATCGCGCGGCTCGTTAGCTCGCGAGTTTCCGCGCAGCGAGATTTCGCATCCGCCCCATCAGAACGGCAAGCCACCCAAGGATGAAGCTTTCGTGCGCCATCAAGCGGCCGGATTTGGTGATTGGCGGCTCGCCGTGGACGGCTTGGTCGCCCGCCCCGCGTCGTTTTCGGTAGCCGAGCTCAAGAGCCAACCGTCTCGTAGCCAGATCACGCATCTGGCTTGCGAAGAGGGCTGGTCCTACGTTGCCGAGTGGACGGGGGTGCCGCTCTCCCACGTGCTGAACCTGGTGGGCGTTCTGCCGCAGGCCAAGTACGTCTTCTTTTTTACCATTCAGCGACGCTGGTGGGGCAGTCTCGATATGGACGAGGCCGCGCATCCGCAAACGCTCATCGCTCATGGCATGAATGGCGGCGATCTGCTCGCCGGCTACGGCGGTCCGCTACGTCTTCGGACGCCGCGTCAATTGGGCTACAAGAGCTTGAAGTACATCAACCGGATGACGGTCACCGATCGGGTGCAGGATTTCGGCAAAGGGCTGGGCGCCTCCTCTGCGGAACGTGGCTATGCCTGGTACGCGGGCATTTAGTACTTGCCCGCGCGAATGAGAACCCCCTCAGCGGCAAAGCAAAATCCGCTAGTCTATTGACAGAACCGCTATGCCTATTTCATCGTTCACCCGCCGGCAAGCCGCCGCCCTCGCGGTGGCCGCCACGGCTTTGGCCACCACCAAACGTAGGATGACCATCCACCTGACGCCGGGTTCCATCGGCGTCAAAGCCACGCAACAAGAAACAATTGCCTACGCTAAGCAATATGGTTTCGAAGCCGTCGAGGCACATGGCGTTTACATTGAAACCTTAAACCCCTTCGAGATCGACCGCCTCACCGCGCAAGTAAAGGCCGCCGGACTCGTCTGGGGCAACGCCAGCCTCCCCGTCGACTTCCGCAAAGACACCCCCATTTTCGAGCGCGACCTCGCCCAACTCCCCGCCGTCGCCAAGGCCCTCCAGCGCGCCGGCGTCACCCGCCTCGGCACCTGGATCTCGCCCTCCCACGCTTCGCTCACTTACATGAACAACTTCGCGCAACATGCCGAGCGGCTCAAGCGCGTAGGCCGCATCCTCGCCGACCATGGCCAACGCCTGGGCCTGGAATACGTCGGCCCCAAAACTCTGTGGGCCTCCAACCGCTACCCTTTCCTGCACACCTTGGCCGAGATGAAGAATCTGCTCGCCGCCATTAACCTCCCGAATGTCGGCCTGCTACTCGATAGCTGGCACTGGTACACGGCCGGGGAAACCGCGGCGGACTTAGTCACCCTCCGCAACGAAGACATCGTCTGCTGCGACTTGAACGACGCCCCCGCCGGCGTCCCTCTCGATCAGCAGATCGACAACCAGCGCGAATTGCCGCTCGCTACCGGCGTCATCCCCGTCAGCGAATTCCTGAACGCCCTCTACCGCATTGGCTTCGACGGACCCATCCGCTGCGAGCCCTTCAACGCCGCCCTGCGTGCCCTGCCGCCTGAGCAGGCGCTCACCGCCGTCGCCGCCTCGATGAAGAAGGCCTTTGCGTTAATCAAAGAGTCCTAGCCCATCTAGCTTAGTTAGCGCGCTGCCGCTCTTCCATTCCGTGCTCGCGACCTCCACCGAATCCGTCTCTTCGGCCGCCTGGCCAACCACCCTCGGCGGCGCCACGATTTAGGGTTCCGCCAGCCGCAGGTTCATCTGCCGGATTGCCGAAGCCAGGTCCTGCGGGTAGAAGA
The DNA here is from genome assembly GCA_043787785.1 of Bryobacteraceae bacterium. Classification (GTDB taxonomy): domain Bacteria; phylum Acidobacteriota; class Terriglobia; order Bryobacterales; family Bryobacteraceae; genus JALHNI01. The sequence continues at coordinate 831 of JAYVUQ010000487.1, read as the reverse complement.
GGCGGAAACTCTTCCCCTTGCCTTTCACGATCTTGGCGATCAGATCCTCGGGGTCAGCCATACTGAGGGGAAAACAGAGGTAGAACATCTTGCCCGCGTCGAGCTTCACCTCGGCCTGCCGCTCCGGAAGTTTGTCGTTCGAAGGCCTCATTTCCGCACCGAGAAAGATGACCGGTTGGTGGCGGGCGGCGGCGATCTCCTTTTCGACGACACGGAAGAGGTATTCGCCCGCGGGTGGGCCGGCGGCAAGCGTCGTGTAGTCGACGGTGCCGAAGTTGGCGCGCTCGAGCACTCCGAAGAGCCGGCGGTAATCGCGCGGGCGAAAGTCCGAAGAGCGGAAGAGTTCCCGCCGGCCGTCGATGTCGAAGACCACCACGCGGGCGCGGGTAACGTGGACCTGGTCCAGCACGGACTTCAGGCTGGTGAGCAAAATCGTCCGGTCCCAGGGCGACAGCTGGGTGATGTAGCGGCGGCGGACAATGGGAGCGGCGTGGAGCAGGATGGTAACTTCGCCCTTGGCGTCGACAGCCGGTTTGAAACCGGCCCAATCTTCCAGGCGCACGCTGGACACGGTATTCGGGGGCGTGGCCATTTCCACGTTACGTGCACCATTTGCCGAAAAAGTCCACGACTTGCGGCAAACTTTGCCGTCGCGCTCAATCAGCAGCCAGTCGACTTCGTACTTGCCGACGCCGGCAAAAAATCCTCCGCCATACCAAAGGTCGACTTTCGTTCCGGTGGGGACTTCCGGAAGCGTGGACTCCTGAAAGAAGTAGGTCCATGGAGCACCGGGCTGCTTCGGGCGCACCCGGAACGTCGTCACCAGCCGGT
>JAYVUQ010000486.1:0-3531 GCA_043787785.1 Bryobacteraceae bacterium | reverse complement strand
CGCTCCGCGAATACAGCATCTCCGGAATCACCACCAACATCGCCTTCTTCGTCGACTTACTCGCCGACCCTGAATTCCGGGCCGGCAACTTACATACCGGCTTTCTCGACAGCTTCTTCCTCCGTCGCCCTCAGCCCTTGCCAGACGCCCAGCTCGAAGCCGTCGCCGCCATCGCCGCCGCCCTCAGCCAGCCGCCTCCGTCGCCAGCCACCGCCGCGCCGATTTCCCGTTGGAAGTTACAAGGCCTGCATCGATGAAATACGTGATTTCCGACGACTCACTGGAGTTACTCCCGGGCGAAGCGCCTGGCGAATGGACTTACTCACTTCACGGTCAGAGTGGCACGCTCAACGCCATCGAAGTCGAACCCGGTACTTACAGCATTTTGGCCAACGGATCTACTTACGAAGTGAGGACTGGCCCCCTGCCGGACGGGCTCACCTGGGTGGACATCCATGGCCACCGGCAGCAACTGGATTTACGCGACCCGCGCAATGGTCGCTCCGGCGGCGGCGCCGCGGGCCGGTCCGGGCAGGCTACGCTGAAAGCTCCCATGCCGGGAAAGGTGATCCGCATCCTGGTAGCCGTGGGTGACACTGTAGAGGCGGGACAAGGCGTAGTGGTGGTGGAAGCGATGAAGATGCAAAACGAAATGAAAGCGCCTCGCGCGGGCGTCGTCCAAGCGATCAAAACCAGCGAAGGCCGCACGGTTGCCGCGGGCGAAGCGCTGCTGGTGATCGAGTAATGGCGGCCGATCCGAAATGTCCCCAGTGCCATGGCACTGGTTGGGTTTATAAGGAGCGCGACGGCGTCACCAGTGCCTCCAAGTGCGACTGCCTCAAGGAAGGCCGCGCCGCGGAGGTGGAGTCCACCGCGGGCATCCCGCCGCTATACCGCCAAAGCAGCTTTGAGAATTTCAAGCTGCCCGTCGATAACCCCATCGCCAACCGGGCCCTGGCCAGCGTGCTCTTGGTGGTGCGCTCCTACGCCCGCGACTTTCCTTCTACCGACAAGCGCGGCTTACTCCTGGTCGGCGAGCCCGGCACCGGCAAAACTCATCTGGCCGTCGCCGCCCTGCGTATCTTGATCGGCAAAGGCTTTGAAGGTCTTTTCTTCGACTATAAGACCCTGCTCGACCGGATCCGCACCAGTTACGACCCCAACTCCGGCCAGTCTGACAAAGAGGTCTATCGCTCCGTGCTCGATTCAGAAGTCCTGTTACTGGACGACCTGGGCGCCCACCGCGTCAGTGATTGGGTGGAGGATACTGTCACTTCCATCATCACCCACCGCTGCAATCAGCATAAGCCGCTCATCGCCACCACCAACCTGCCAGACGCTGACTTCGGCAGTAACATGATGGAGAAATCCCCCATCGGCGTCCAAACCAAGCGCGGACTCAGCGAAGCCATCGGCAGCCGCGCCCACTCCCGCCTCTTCGAAATGTGCCGCATCATCCGCATGCCGCAAGTGGAAGATTACCGCAAGCGGATTCGCTGATATGACTGACCTGATAACTCTCGCCGGTCTGGATGCCCAACCGCTCGAATGGCGTCAGCCCGCCCTCGGCCGCACCTTTGAACTCACTGGCCCCACTGGCACCCACGCCCGCTTGGAGCTAAAGAAACTCGCCGGCTCAGTCGGCCTCGGCACCGTCGGCCTCGGCAACACCGCCAGAGTGTCTTTTGCCTTCGAACGCCAGGGCATGCTTAAGAGCTACATCAACATTCGCTTCACCGGCAGCGATGCACGCTTCGCCGTCTACGAGCCCCATTTCACCGGCCAGAAGGGCCAACTGAAGTACCCCGGCGGCCAATCTCTTGAATTTCAGTCAACCAACTTTTTCGCCACCGAGTGGCAGTGGGTGACTCACGAGGGCGACGGCTTGATCGGCTTTAAAGCCAGCCCGACCGGCAAACCCAATGCCAAAGTCTTCTTGAGTGACGATGTACTCGATCGTGTCGACAGCGACTTACTGCTCTTGTTGGGCTTCTATTTGTTGTTGCTCAGTCGTGAAGCAGCCGAAAGTCAGTCACAGCATTAACAAATCACTGCAAACCATTAGAAAGAAATTACTTAACTCGCCACTTTCCATCCGAACTTCAATCCCCGCTTGACCCCTCGTGACACAATGAAGCATGGCTCAACCTATGGTTACTGAATTCAACCCTTAACTCAATCAAATCAACAACTCCCCGGTTTGTTTCGTCACCTAGCCGATACATAACCGCTTCGCGCTCGAATCACGACATTCCGGTAGCGACGTTTGGCCGCGCCGGTAAGCTCCACCCGCACTTGCCGCAATTCACCGGGCTTACTGGCGGGAGCCGCATAAAGCAATGCGTAACGTTGACGCAGCCGCTGGAGTAACTCCGCCAGCGGCAAGCCTTCCGGCCGAAACGACAATACCTCCCCGCCGGTGGCCTTCGCAAACTGACGGACATCAGCCTCGCGCCGCGCGCTCTTCGCCGGAAATAGTAACAGGTTGAAGACCACGTTGGCCGTCCACAGATCATTGCGCACCGTTTGGTCACTCACGCTGGGATAACCCTGATTGTCACTCATCATCACAATCGCCCGCCGCGCCCCCGCCCGCGCGTGCTGCTGCAGATACTTCGCCGTCATCTGTACGGTCGCATTCAATTCGGTTCCGCCGCGGCCTGCCGGCAAACTCGCTAACCCGGCCTGTACCGCCGCCCGGTCGGCCGTTAGGGGCACCATGACAAAGGGCTCGTCGGCAAAGACAATCACGCCCACCCGGTCTCGCGCAAACAACTGGGACATCGCCTGGGCGGCCGAGTTCTTGATCGATTCCTGAATAACGCCGGTGCTTTGGCTCACGTCGAGCATCAGGATGACGTCCAGTTCCTGGTCATCGGCGCCGAAGCCCGAAATGGCTTGCGGCTTTCCGTTGTCCCACACCTGAAAGTCTTCGCGCCGCAGCCCGGTTACGCCTTGGCCGCCGACCATTACCTGGGCATCTACCGCAATGAAACTGGAACTCGAACGAAACACCGCCTCATCCTGCGCCAGCAAAGCGAAGGCAAAAATGGCGACAAGAATTTTAAGCAGCACCTGGCCCCAATATAACAGCGGCCACCTGCTAGATTGGGAGATTGTGATGGAGCCACGCACTGACGGGCAGTTCGAAGCCGCTAAGCTCGAATCGATGCTCGAGACAGCCAGGCTGCTCAATTCGATCGAACTCGACGACCTGCTCAAGCACTTGCTGCGGACGGTGATGGGCCGGCTGCTGGTCACCAAGGCCGTCATCTCCATCCAGCGCCAAGGCCCCATGGAAGCCGCTTTCTGGCGCGGAATGAATGGGCTCGAAAAGCAGCAGCTTTTTGGCGCTCCGGAGGCCTTGGCCGCAGGCCTTGAACATCATTTTCCTTTTGGCGACGGCCTGGGTCTCCTGGCAACCGGGCCGTCGCTCAAAGGACAGTTCGCTCCCGGCGAACGCGAATTCCTCGATGCCTTGCTGGGCCTAGCCACCTCCAGTATCGAAAACGCCCGCGCCCATGAGCAGAC
>JAYVUQ010000485.1:0-3195 GCA_043787785.1 Bryobacteraceae bacterium | reverse complement strand
GCGAAAGGTCTACATCGGGGCGCATGCCAGAAAAATGGGTGAGCAATTGGCGGACGGTGATGGTGGACTTGCCGCCTTGAAATTCGGGCAGGTAGCTAGTTACCGGGTCAGCCAGACGGACTTGGCCGGACTCCACTAGCTTCATGATGGCCGAAGTGGTGGCGACCACCTTGGTGAGCGAAGCGGCGTCGAAAACCGTGTCGAGGGTCATGGCCTCTTTCTCCGGAGAGAGGGCGCGGGAACCGTAAGCGCGGTAATGAATCAGCTTGCCACGGTGGCTTACCAGCAGGACGGCGCCGGGAAGTTGGTCTTTGCGGACGGCCTCGTCGAGCAAACTATCCAGGATGGGGGAACCACTCCAGGGCGTGACGGGTGGTGGAGCGGCGGTGAGCGCCAGCCCTAGGCACAGCAGAAAGGAAAGCTTCATGCGAACTGACTTGCCACCTTATCCAAAATGGCGGCGAGCGCGAGATCCTTCATCGTAATTCCTCCAGCATCGTGGGTAACCAAGTACACACTTACCCGATTGTAAACGTTTGCCCATTCCGGATGGTGATCGAGGACCTCGATCTTTATAGCCGCCATGGCGATGAAACCGATGGCTTGGGAGAAGCTGGCGAAGTGGTAGTCGCGGTGGAGCTTGCCGTCGGCTAGTGTCCAGTGGGGGAGTGAAGTGAGGTGGAGGTCAAGGTCGGCTGTTGTTAGTTTCATCGGTGGGTTGTTCCTCGGTCTTTTGATGGGCCAGGGCGTAGGCCAGTTCAGGAACTTCGACGCTCTGTTCGGCGACGATGCGCGACACATCGGCATCGGAGAAGGGCACGGGCTGGCGTTTGAGCCGGTCGGGATCTTGGGCCGCAGGGGGGCTACGCCATTTGTAGGCGATGACGGCGAGCGGGGGCAGGGCCACGCGGACGCTAGCGGGTCGGCCGTGGGACTCGATGGGCTCGGCACGTATTTCGCGGCCGCTGTTGACGCCCGAGCCGCCGAATTCGGTGGCATCGGTATTTAAAATCTCGTCCCAAAGGCCGGTTTTTGGCACGCCGAGCCGATAGTTGTAGCGGACAACGGGCGTGAAATTGCAGACGAACAAGATGATGCCGTTGCGGTCGCGGTCGCAGCGGAGGAACGCCAGGACGGAGCCTTCGACGTCTTTGAAATCGACCCACTCGAAGCCGCGCATCTGGTTGTCCACCTCATGCAAGGCGGGCTCATCACGGTGCAGCCGGTTGAGTTCTGTCACCATGGCGCGCAATTGGCGATGACGCGGGAATTGCAATAATTTCCAATTGACAGAGCGTTTCTCGTCCCACTCTTCGTACTGGCCAATTTCCTGGCCCATGAAGAGCAATTTCTTGCCGGGGTGGCCATACATGTAAGCCAAGAAGCAACGGGCATTGGCGAAGCGCTGCCACTCGTCGCCGGGCATCTTGCCGATCAGCGAGGACTTGCCGTGTACCACCTCGTCATGCGAAATCGGCAGCACGAAGCTCTCGCTGAAGGCGTACATGATGGAAAACGTCAAGTTCTGGTGCGAGCCCTTGCGAAAAACCGGATCCAGCTTGAAGTAATTGAGCATATCATGCATCCAGCCCATGTTCCACTTCATGGAGAAGCCCAGACCGCCGAGATAGGTGGGATGCGTGACGCCGGGAAAGGAGGTGGACTCTTCCGCGATGGTGATGATGCCCGGTTGACGATGGCAAGCGTCATTAAAGCGCCGGAGAAAGGAAATGGCCTCCAGATTTTCGGCGCCGCCGTATTTATTCGGTACCCAATCGCCGTCTTCTTTGCAGAAGTTGAGGTAGAGCATGCTGGCGACGGCGTCGACGCGGAAGCCGTCGAGGTGAAAGGCGTCGAGCCAGAAGGTGGCACTGGAAAGCAGGAAGCTTTGCACCTCAGGCCGGCCGTAGTTGAAGATCAGCGTGCCCCATTCTTTGTGCTCGCCTTGGCGCGGATCGGCGTGCTCATAAAGGAAGCTGCCATCGAAGTAATGCAGGCCATGAAGGTCGCGCGGGAAGTGCCCGGGTACCCAATCCAGGATGACGCCTATGCCAGATTGATGACATTGGTCGACGAAGTAGCGGAAGTCGTCGGGCGAGCCGTGGCGCGAGGTGGGCGCGAACATACCGGTAACCTGATAGCCCCAGGAGCCGCCAAAGGGGTGTTCGGTAATGGGGAGCAGTTCGAGATGCGTATAGTTCATCTCGACGGCGTAGGGAATCAGTTTGGCGGCGAGTTCGCGGTAGGTGAGTTCGCGGTTACCGTCGCCGCGCATCCAGGAGCCGAGATGTACTTCGTAGAGCGACATGGGCGCGCTCTGGCAGTTGGTGGCGGCGCGGCGGGCGATCCAGCTTTCGTCGTGCCATTCAAAGTGATCTGCCTGTTGGCTAGAGGGGGCGACAATGGAGCCAGTGGCGGGTGGCACTTCGGTGGCGAAGGCATAGGGGTCGGCCTTCAGAACTGCGTAGCCGTTCATGCTGGAACGGATGAAGTACTTGTAGATGGCGCCAGGCTCGATGCCGGGGACGAATAGCTCCCAAACGCCGCCGTCGCGCTTGCGCATGGGCAGCGCGCGTTGGTCCCAATCGTTGAAGTCGCCAGTAACCAGAACCACGTTGGCGTTGGGGGCCCAGACCGCGAAATGAACGCCACTGACGCCCTCGCACTCAATGGGGTGGGCACCCAGAAAGGTGTGGGCGGATTGATGGGAACCTTCGCCGAATAGATGGAGATCGAAGCTGCTGATGCGCGGCGCGAAGCGGTAGGGATCCTCGACCAACTGCGTTTCGCCGGAGTGTCGCGTAACGTTCAGCATGTAAGTGCTGGGCTGGCGAACGAAGTCAGCGCAGAAGAAGCCATCGGCATGCAGGCGGCGCATGGGAACGGAGCCTTCGATGGTCATGACGGAGGCTTCGCGGGCTTGGGGCAGAAAGGCCCGAATCTCCCAGGCGGAGTCAGTTTGGTGCGGACCTAGGATGCTGAACGGGTCGCCATGATAGCCACCGGCGATGGAGTCAATCTCCGCGGGAACAAGAGCGGACATGCGCCCTATTATGGCGCATTCAGGCGAGGTAAGTTTATGATTCTCCGAATCATGAAGGTGACGGCGATGGCCATGAGGATAAAGGCAACGCCGACAAGGTTCTCTGGCCCGCTGCCCTGCACGTAGAATTTGGCCGTAGCGACGGCCGTGGT
>JAYVUQ010000484.1:0-2770 GCA_043787785.1 Bryobacteraceae bacterium | reverse complement strand
GGGCACGGTGCCCATGCAGGGCGAGCGCTCCGCACAGGGTGGCGCAGAGAGTTGGTACCTGCTGGAGCGGAGCCCGGTGGTGACCGGCCGCGACGTCCGCGATGCGCGGCCCAGCCAGGATCCGCAGACGGGCCGCTGGGAGACCAACTTTGTGCTGAGTCAGGACGGTGCGCGGCGCTTTGAGCGCTACACCGAAGCCAGCATCGGCAAGTATTTGGCCATCGTGCTCGACAAGCGAGTGCGTAGTGCGCCGGTGATTGAAGGCAAGATTTCCGACAACGGGCGGATTTCGGGCGCGGGCGATCAGCAGGCGGCGGCCGATTTGGCGCTGGTGCTGAAGGCCGGATCTTTGCCGGCGAGCCTGCAGTATCTGGAAGAACGCAGCGTGGGACCGTCGTTGGGCGCGGACTCGATTCGCCAGGGCCTCATGTCGGGCGTGGCGGGATTAATCGCGGTCATTGCGGCGATGTTGATTTATTACAAGAAGGCGGGCATCAACGCCTCGCTCGCGCTGATTCTGAACGCCGTTATTTTGATCGCGGCGCTGGCCTACTTTGGCGCGGTGCTGACGTTGCCGGGCATTGCGGGCATTGTGCTGTTGATTGGTATGGCGGTGGATTCAAATGTGCTGATCTTTGAGCGCATCCGCGAAGAATTGGCGGCGGGCAAGGGTCCGTCGGCGGCCGTGTCGGCGGGCTTCAGTAAAGCATTCCTGACGATTGTGGATACCCACGTCACGACGGTGGTATCGTGCTTGCTGTTGTTTGTGTTTGGCACCACGCAGGTGAAGGGGTTTGCCGTCAGCCTGGTGTTGGGCTTGCTGGCCAACATCTTTACGGCGGTGTTTGTCTCCCGGGTGATTTTCGATTGGGAACTCTCGGGCAAAAAAGTGGAAAAGCTCAGCATTTGAGCGATCAAAAGTTTTGAAGGAAAGAAGAGTTCGCGTTTCGCCAAAATTATTCTGGCGAAACGGGAACTTCAAGGAGTCGGGCGGTGTCTGGAAAAGGCTTTGGCGGCAGTGTTACCACTTTCCGCTGGGCCGGCCGGCGCTGTTCGGTTGAGTCGCACACATGCATATTTTCAAGGATACAAACTACGACTTTCTGGGCAAAAAGTGGCCCTTCATCATCTTCTCGCTGGTGGTAACCGCGCTGGGGATTGGGAGCTTGGTGATCAAAGGTGGTCCGGAGTACGGACTCGACTTCCGAGGCGGCGCGTTGCTGGACGTACGCTTCTCCAGCCGTCCACCAGTGGACGAGATTCGCAAGGCGCTGGGCCAGGCGATCAGGGGAGAGATCACCGTGCAGGAGGTTTCCGGGGCCAATGATCTCCAGATTGGCGTGGAACTAAAGGAAGGCACTCCCGAGGCGCGCGCGCTGGCATTGCAGGCCGCGCGGGGTCAAGTGGTGTCGACACTGGCGACCATGTTCGCGACGACGCCGGGCAAACTCGATTTTCACAATGTGGGCCAGGACGCCCTGGTGGAAAAACTTCGGGAACCCTTTGCCCGCGCTGGTGTCTCTCTCAATGACATCCAATTGGCGGAGACGGCCGAGGCACTGCTCGGCTACCGCAACACTCCCCCGCGTTCGGGTTTGATTGGTAGCATCGAGGAATTAGCGAAGGTGCCGGGTGTGACGGCGGCCATGATGCCGGTGCTGAAGCAAGAGTTAGCGCTCGCGAAGTTTTCGATTCGGAACGTGGAAGTGGTGAGCCCGAAAGTAACGGGCGAACTGCGCAATCAGGCGCTGCTGGCGACTTTGTATGCGTTGGGCGCGATGCTCATCTACATTGCTTTTCGGTTTGAGTGGACTTATGGGTTGGGGGCGGTGGTGGCGGTATTCCACGACACCATCATGACGGTAGGGTTGTTCTCCCTGTTTAACAAGCCCATTGACTTGACCGTGGTGGCCGCGTTGCTGACCTTGGTTGGCTATTCGATGAATGACACGATCGTCGTGTTTGATCGCATTCGCGAGAATCAGAAGCTAATTCGACGCGAGAGTTATGAAAAAATCGTGAACATCAGTTTGAACCAAACCCTGAGCCGAACTACGCTGACGGCGGGTTTGACGTTCTTGACGTGCTTGGCGCTTTATCTTTTTGGCGGCCCAGTACTGCATGGTTTTGCATTTGCCCTGGTTGTTGGTATCATCGTCGGAACCTATTCTTCGATCTTCATCGCCGCGCCGATTGTGATCTATCTGCGCGAATACATGGAGAGCCGGAATAAGGTGGCCGTGGCGGCGAAGTAGTCGGGAATTTGGGAACCGGAATTATTGTTTTGAGGAGAAGAGGTCTATGTTCGAACAAAGCCTAATCCAGGAGAAGGATCAAGCGGCGCGCCGCAGTTCCCTCCTGATTTCGATGCTGGTCCAGACCCTGGTGGTCGGCGTTCTGGTGATCATTCCCCTGATTTACTACGAGGCCTTGCCGACGTCGCAGCTATCGAGCGTGTTGGTGGCCCCGCCGCCGCCGCCCCCCCCGCCGCCCCCCCCGCCGCCGGAAGTGGTGGTGAAGGTGCAGAAGGTAATCCCGAAGCAGTTTGATGCCAATAAGCTGATGGCGCCGAAGACCATTCAGAAGATCGCCAAGATTGTGGAAGAAGAAGCCCCAGCACCGGTGAGTGGTGTGGTGGGCGGCGTTCCTGGTGGTGTTCCCGGTGGAGCTGGCGGTGGTGTGTTAGGTGGCATTTTGGGCGGCATTCCGGCCGCACCGCCGCCTCCCCCGGTGAAAGAAGTTCCTAAGCCCGTCACGCCTTCGCGGATCC
>JAYVUQ010000483.1:0-3698 GCA_043787785.1 Bryobacteraceae bacterium | reverse complement strand
ACGGTCCGCCGGCTGAGAAAACGGACACGGATCGCGCGTTAGCTCGTGCGGCGGCGTGGCTGGAGTCGGCGAAACCTGAGACGACGCAGGATCGGGCATTCCATCTGTTGGGACTCGCGTGGTCAAATGCAAGTCGGGCAAAAATCGCCGTCGCAGCGAAGGCTCTCGCGGCCACGCAATTGCCGGACGGAAGCTATAAGCAGTTGCCGACAATGGGGTCGGACGCCTATGCGACCGGACAGGCGCTCTATGCGCTGAGCGCCGGCGGGCAGATGCCGGTAAGCGATCCGGCCTACCGCAAGGGAGTAAAGTATCTGGTGAACACGCAAGCAGCGGACGGTTCCTGGCACGTGAAGTCGCGATCCATCTGGCTGCAGCCGTACTTCGACAGCGGCTTCCCGTACGCGCAAGATCAGTGGATTTCGGCGGCGGGAACTGCGTGGGCGACCATGGCTCTCTCGATGGCGGCCGACCCGCGGCAACTGGAAGTCCGATAACCGCCGTGGGCCCGGCGTCGGCCTGCGCTGTGGCCTTTTCTTCCAGACTCCCAAAATGCAAAGATTGAGACGATTGAGATGGTTGATAGGCTGGAGACGGAGGCAATCATGAGCCAGCGTCCTCTCGCCTTCCAGTGGCGACATTTTGGGCCACAGATTATTCTCTGAGCGGTAAGATGGAAGTTGCGATTCAGCCTGTCGTAACGGGACGTGCAAGAACTGCTTGCCGAGCGGGGTGTGTAGGTGGATCATTCGTAAGCGCTTCAACGATGGCTTACGCCATGTCATTTGCAAAGTGACTTTGCGTTCTCGATCCCGCCTCGACCGACGATTCGGGCCTCAACTTCGTATCGCCGATCATGCCAACGGAATCCATCAGTCTCACTTCTACGGTTCGGGCGTTAAGCGTCAACTTGAACTTAGCGGACCAACTTCCGAGTGGCCCGTGTTCCGTGCGGAATACTGGGATGCCCGATTCCGATAAACGCCGTTCTTCGTTCCCTGCGCCACCCCAGTGAGCCTTCGATAATCGAAGATTCTCAGCTAAACAGTGCGCGGAGCGACCTTGACACACTCACCGCGCGCAACCCGGCCATCACCGTCCGCGTCGATTCTTCTTCCACCAATTGCGCGTAGGAGATCTCGCTGGTCGCGTCATCCAGGACCACGATCAGGTCGTACCAACGCTCATCGCCAAACCACCGATGCTTGCTCCCATCCATGTGCAGGAGCATGCCGGCAGCGGTCGCCGTTCCCGGCGCCGCCGATCCAACGATAGCCTGGAGGGGCCTCCAGCTATCCAGCTTAGGAGCTGAACGGCCGCAGGCAATATCTAAATGGGGAGAAGGGGCACGGGTCCGGCTCTGCTATTCGGCAGTGCAGGGGAACCCGCTAAGCGAAGTTGCAGGATTCGCCATTACAGATCCGAGTGTCGAGGTCGTTCGAACTGTTTTGGAACAATTGTTATGGCGTGGAGCCGACGAAGAAGCCGCTCAGTTGTTGTTAGCGCTGAATGATGAAATGTTCTCGCAGATCATTTCGTCGATGAGCGCGGACAGGATTCCGATTGGAGTGCGAGGCCGTGCGCGGGCTTGCACGTAACGTTGATCGATAGCCTGCGCGAGGATCTCGACGATACCCGGGTCGGCCCCGGAGCAGGCCCGGTTCCCAAGGAAATCCGCTCACCTGGCATTCTCCGGCTATCCCCGTCGTCCCGCTCGACTTCGCCGACAACGAACAGAAGGAATTCTGCACGTTTGTCGAAGCGTGGGACGCCGAACTCGCTCCCTCCGGTGCCGTCGAGTACCAACTCTTCGGGAAACTCTTCTGCCTACCAACTACGGCCCTGTCGGCCTCCGTATGCCAAATAGCGCGCAAAAGAAAGTGCAGACAGCCGGATGAGATAAGGCGTGAAGTGAAGGAAGATAGAGAAGCGCGGCGGTGGACCCCCTTGGCCTTCCGGTTTGCAAACGCAGTGGTTGCCACCTCGTTGCGAAACCGGGACGTTGTGCATGGCCGATTGCCGGTACGACGACACCCCACTACCACTTCAAGGAACACTTCGCGACTTTGCGGGTTCTATCGCATTTGGAAGCGCCCTTCGCCAGCAGACGGCAAGATGACCCACCAAAGCGCCCGCCCCAAGCGATTCCGGAGACTCTCCAAATTTGTTCTAAAGGTCGCGGTTTTCGGATCAGTGCCATAAGTCGATCAACCGCGAGTCGGTCCTCCGATTCGTTCACAGCGCCGCTCGAAAGGGTTTCAGCGGCTTCCATATCGACAAAAATCGCCAAGCCGTCGCCGCATCGACGCGGTCACATACGACGCCGCAGTGTTGTGGCAGGAGCCGTTCGACGCCCGGACGCTTACGGCAGCCAAGTGATCTGATGGTCCGGCGAACGCGCGATTGTTCGCTAGAAGCTTCATACTCCCGCCTGATTACTGCATCGCCCGTTCCAGAACGTCATCGAACCGCGCGGCGAGGCCAGCAGCAGGATGCCGACAACTAAAACCACGCGTGGCTTTGAGGTCGATGAGGTACTAGCCTAGCTGTAAAGCCGATGGTTAGCGTCGATCCAAACGACAAAGAAAGTGATGCTGCTACCCCAAACCACGTTATAGCCGCTGACCGCGCTGCTGACCCAGACGACGTTTGAGCCCCACGCAACAACCAAGGAGGGATTGGGCAACCCGCGGCGCTCCACCTCGAGGAATCCCCTCGCGAGAAGCGGGCAAGAAAAGAGCGATCATTCTTCAGTAGGGCACAATACTGAAACCCCGAGCCTGCTGTCCGCCCGCCTTGGGCCGCAAGGGTTCGCTCGAAAATGCGATGCCCGCCGCGCCGTGATTCTTTCCGATTTCGATGGGGCGTTCCCAATGAGGCTGCACTTGGACGGTCTGCGTCGAGCGGCCACCCTGATCGAAGGTGAGAACGCGGTGATCGAGTGATACTTCGAGCGCTTCGCCATGTACTGCGACTTCCAGGCGGTGGAACGCTCTGGAATCAAAGGCGCTCGCTGGTGGGGCGAAAGCTACGGTATGTGCCGGATTGAGGCACTTCACCGTCACCTTCCCGGTAGAGTGGAGTTGGACCCAATAACCGGCGCTGGTGCCGCCGATGATGCCGTCGCCGGGCGCGGCCCGGCGGCTGCGGAAATAGGGTCCGGCTTGCAGGACGTCGCCTGCGGAGGAAGTGGGCACCAGCAGGTCCACTTGGATCCGGACGTCCTGGCCACCGTCGGCGCCACGCAGCCCGGACACCGGACAATCCGGGCGTTGCGCCACCAACTGAATACCGGCATAGTCGAAACCGGTATGCACCAGAATGCCGTCGCGCAGGCTGATATGGGGCGCGTCCTGGGGGGGCCAGTCGAAAATGGGGCTGAAGAAATACTGGCGGTTGGGAGTGGCCAGGTCCGTGACCCCGGCCGTGCAGCGGTGGAGCGCGTAAACCTCGGCGGCACGGAGAGCGCGGCGCCAGATGCGCACGTCGTCCATGACGCCACGGAACCCGCCGCGGGTCTGATTCACTTGGCTGGCGATGGCCCACGGGGTCGCCGTCGGTACCGTGCGGGTAACACTGCGCCGCATGGCGGCCACCGCCTGGGGTACGCCATCCAGGTAGAGTACGCCACGGCTGCCGGCCAGGGTTCCGACCAGATGATGCCAACGGCCATCGAGAATGCTCCGCGGGGATATGGC
>JAYVUQ010000482.1:0-8480 GCA_043787785.1 Bryobacteraceae bacterium | reverse complement strand
GGTGCTGCCCGATGCCGACATCGCCATGGCCGCCGACGCCGCCGTATCGGGCGCCTACGGCTCGGCCGGCGAGCGCTGCATGGCCATCTCGGTGGTGGTCGCCGTGGGCAACGCCGCCGAGCCCTTGATTGCGGCGATCGAAGAACGCATGGCCAAAATCAAGGTCGGCCCAGCGAGCGAGTCCGCCAGCGAAATGGGCCCGCTGATCACCCGCGAACATCGCGACAAGGTGGTCGCTTACGTCGCCAACGCCACTGCTGAAGGCGCCACCGTCGCCGTCGATGGCCGACAGGATCCCGCGAGCCACGGCACTGGCTTCTTCACCGGTGCCTCCTTGCTCGACCATGTAACGCCCGCCATGAGCTGCTATCGCGACGAGATCTTCGGGCCCGTGCTCGGTGTTGTCCGCGTGAAAACCTATGACGAAGGTCTCCGCGTTATCAATCAGAATCCCTTTGCCAACGGCGTCGCCATCTTTACCCGTGACGGCGGCGCGGCCCGGCAATTTCAGTTCGACGTGGAGGTGGGCATGGTGGGCATTAACGTGCCGATTCCCGTGCCCGTCGCCTATTACAGCTTTGGCGGCTGGAAGGCCTCGCTGTTTGGCGATCTGCATATGTACGGCCCCGAGGGCGTGCAGTTTTACACGCGAGCCAAGGTAGTTACTAGCCGCTGGCCGGATCCGGGCACCAGTAACGTCGATTTGGGCTTTCCTCAGGTCCGCTAGGACTTCCACCCTGGGTTCGCTTATACTTGTGGCGTTCGGGCTCCGCTGAGATACGATTGTAACTGTATTGATATTCGATATTGAGACGCAATCGCTACCCTCGGGTATGTCCCTCAGAAAGCTGTGCTTCGCCATGATCAGATACTGCTTGCTTCTCTTTCCTTTGGCCGCTTTCGCTCAATTCGACAGTGCGGAGGTGCTCGGAACCGTCCGCGATGCCGCCAGCGCCATGGTCACTAAGGCAAAAATTACGCTTACCAACCAGGATACGGGCATTGCCGTCAGAACAGAAACGGGAGACGACGGCAGTTTCGTCTTCACCAACGTCAAGATTGGCACCTACCAGATCGCGGCGGAAGCGGCGGGTTTCTCCCGCGCCATTGCCAAGAACATCGCGATCAGCGTGAATGCCCGGCAACGGGTCGACTTGGCGCTCCAAGTGGGCACGGTGGCCGAATCCGTTGAGGTGAGCGACGCGGCCACGCTGCTCCAAACCGATTCCAGCGACCGCGGGCAAGTCATCCGCGCCACGCAGATCGTGGAGATTCCCCTGAATGGACGCACCTACTCCGACTTGGCCTTGCTTTCGCCCGGCGTGCTCCGCACTCCGCTCGCGAATTCTGGCACGCCGCGGGAAGGGGCATTTTCTATCAATGGTTTGCGTAGTACCTATAATAATTTCCTGATGGATGGCATTGATAATAACGCCTATGGCACCAGTAACCAGGGTTTCGCCAATCAAGTGGCGCAGCCGGCGCCCGACTCCATCGCTGAGTTTAAAGTAATTACCAATAACTACAGCGCCGAATACGGGCGCTCCGGTGGCGGCACCATCGATGTGGCCATGAAGAGCGGCACGAACGCTTTCCGCGGCACGGCATACGAATTTCTGCGCAACACGGATTTAAACGCCATTGGTTACATTTTCGGTGCCCGCCCCGCAACCTTTAAGAAACCGGTGTTGCAGCAGAATCAGTTTGGCTTAACGATCGGCGGCCCCCTGGTTCGCAACCGCCTCTTCTTCTTCGGAGACTATGAAGGCTTTCGCCGCATTGATAAGACCTTGAATTTCTCCAGCCTGCCTTCACCCAATGACTTGCGGCGGACGCTGCCGGTGACCGTGGTGAATCCGCAAACTGGCGCCGTCTATCCCGCCAACACGGCCATTCCCTCCGGCGACATCACGGGCTTCGCACGCAAAGTTCTGGGCGACTTGCCCGCGCCGAACACCGGCGGCGCGGCCACGCGTTCCAACAACTATCAACAGTTGACTCCCAACCGGAACTTCAACGATAAGTACGACGCCAAGGTGGATGGCCAGATTAACCAGAACATGTCCGGCTTCGTCCGCTGGAGCCAACGCAAATCGAACATTTTTACTCAGCCGGATATTCCCGGCCCGTCGGGCGGTAATAGCAATGGATTTACCCGCGTGCTGAACCAGCAAATTGGCGCTGGATACACCTGGACGCTAAATCCGCGCACGGTGATTGAAGGGCGCTTCGGCCTTAGCCGGACGCGCGCCGGAAAGTTTCCGCCTTTGAGCGGTGGCCTCAGCATGGAAGCGCTTTACGGAATCACCGGTTTGCCGACGACGCCGGAATTGACCGGGGGCCTTACCGCCACCAGCATCACCGGGCTCAGCCAGTTAGGCCGGCAGGCGACCAATCCTCAATTCCAAAATCCCACCAGTGTCGACTATAAGTTGAACGTCGCGCGCCTCGCCGGCCGCCATGCGCTGAAGGCCGGCTACGAATTCCAGAACATTCGCACCGAGGTGAACGACGTTAATCCGCTGTACGGCCGCGATGCCTACGCGGGCGTCTTCAGCCGGCCCACTTGCGCACAACTCGGTTTCGCCGCCGGTTGCGCCGTCCCCGCGGATAATGCCAGTTACTCTCTAGCTGATTTCATGTTCGGCCTGCGCAGTCAATACTCGCTGGCTAATTATGTGGTTGGTAATTATCGTCAGCATATGCACTTTTCTTACTTGCAGGACGATTTCCGCGTAAATAGTAAGTTGACCTTGAACCTCGGCCTGCGCTACGAATATGCCACGCCGCGGTGGGAGCGGGATAATGTGCTTTCCAACTACGACCCGGCCCCCAACTCCATTATCAAAGCTAAAGGTGGCAGTTTAGTTGACCGCACCCTGGTCCAGCCCGACCGCAATAATTTCGCTCCCCGCATCGGTCTGGCCTATAGCCTCACCCCGAAAACCGTGTTCCGGGGTGGCTATGGCATTAGCTACGTGCATCAGAACCGCGTGGGCAGCGCCGACTTACTGGGCATCAACGGCCCGCAGGTGGTTATCGCCACGGTAAACCAATCGAACCCGCTCGATGCGTCGTTTCGTACCACCCAGCAGGGTTACCCGGCCAGTTTGACCGATCCCAAGAACTTCAATCCACTGCTTTCCAATATCACTTATATCCCTCGCGATCTGAAGGCTCCGTTGATCCAGAGTTACTTCGCTTCGGTGCAGCGTGAAGTGATGCGGAACCTGACGGTCGACGTGGCCTATGTCGGCAATCATGGCGAAAATATTCCGGTCATCGGAGACTATAACCAAGCCAATCCGCAACCCTCGGCTACCGCTAACCTCAGTCTGCAAGCCCGTCGGCCCATCCAACAATTCGCAGCGATTACCTGGTTCAATCCGGCCGCCTACTCCACTTACAATGCGTTGCAGGTGAAGGTGGAACGTCGCTTCAGCGGTGGTTTGCAGTTCTTAAACTCTTTCACTTTAAGCAAAGCGGTGGACACCGCGGCCCAATCGCTCGATGCCAGCGGCGGTAACGATGCCAGCCCGCAGAATATCCGTAATCTCAATGCCGAACGCGGTCCGTCGAATTACGACCAGCACGTAACCAATATCTTTAGCTTCGTTTATCAACTGCCCTTCGGCCACAATAGGAAGCATCTGGGCAGCGCTTCGAAGGCGCTTGACGCGGTGGTGGGCGGCTGGGAAATTACCGGCGTCAACACTTACCTGTCGGCACCGCCGCTCAATCTTCGCGCCTGGGCCGGCTCCATCCCGGCCGCCTTCCAGGTGGTTGGCAATCTCTCGGGCTTCCGCGGCGGCGAGTCGTTTCGTCCGAATGTATCGGGTGACGTCTACGCGCAGAACTCACCCGACGTGACGAATGGCTACTTCAACGCCGCCAACATCTCTTTACCCACCGATCCGAGCCAACCCTTTGGCAATGCGCCGCGTAACTCGGCCCGGGCCTTGGCCTTAAATCAACTCGACCTGGGCCTCTTCAAGAGCTTCCAGTTGCCACGCGAATCCATGCGCTTGCAGTTCCGGGCGGAGTTCTTCAACCTGTTTAACACGACGAACCTGGGGTTGCCGAATACAGATCGGGCCAATGCCGCCTTCGGCACCATCCGCACGACGTTCCCGGCCCGGCAGATCCAGTTCGCGCTGAAGTTCTACTTTTAGGGTGTGCTCTGATAGAGCCAATGGCTTTGCGCATTCCGGATTCCGAATTATCGGTCGCCTTTGTCCGCGCTTCGGGGCCCGGCGGGCAAAACGTCAACAAAGTTTCGACGGCCGTCGAACTGCGATTTGACGTCGGGCGCTCGCCTTCGCTGCCGCACGACGTCCGCCAGCGTCTGGTTGCCCTGGCCGGGAACCGGTTGACGCGGGAGGGGGTCCTGATCATCACCGCGCGGGAGCACCGGACGCAGGAAGCGAATCGGACGGAGGCACGGGCGCGGCTCGACGAGTTAGTCGCCCGCGCGGAGGTAGTGCCCAAGCGGCGGCGTCCCAGCCGGCCCACCATGGGGTCAAAAGTGCGTCGGCTAGAGGCTAAGTCAGAACGATCGTCGGCTAAGAAGCTGCGCGGCCAAGCCCGGGACGATTAGCGAGGCACGGCCCGCTGCGTGGGAACCGGGGATGCCCGCCCGGTGTCAGGACCCCACATGACTACTGGCACCAACCGCTCCATCATAAACATCACCCCGTTAATCGACATCTTGCTCGTCCTAATGATGATCATGATGGTGATCACGCCAATCACTTCGCGTGGTCTTCCGGTCGCCGTGCCCGAAATGGCGAAAGATCAGACGCCCACGTCGAACGAGCCGCCGATCATCCTGCGGATTGACCGCGATTCGAATATCTGGCTCAACCGCGAGCGCCTGCTGCAGGCCGACTTCCAACCGCGCCTGACGCAGTTACTCGCCCGCCGTTCCGACCCCGTCTTGTTCATCGACGGAGCCTCGGAACTGCCCTTTGCCGCCGTGGCCCACTTCGTAGACCGGGCCCGCGGACTCGGCTTCTCCCGCGCCGCCATTCTGCCTCCCGCCCGCCACTAGAGTTTCGGCAACGCCAGCAGATACGAGGTGATGGCCTCCATATCCTTGGGCTTAAACCGGTACGGCGGCATGGACGTGTCCGGTGACATTTTCTCCGGGTTAACAAAGTGAGCCTCGATCCATGCTCTTGACCGGCGCAACGCAACCCCATTCAGCCCGGGGCCCAGCTTTTGGCCGGAGTAATTGATCACATGGCAGCCGCCGCACCCTTGTTTCTGGTACACGATCGCGCCGTCAACGGCAAACGTGGGCGTGCTGGCGATCACCTCAGAATTCTGCGGCGTCAGGCGCAACAGGAAAGCGGCCAGCGTGTTCAGCTGAGAGTCGTTGAGGTTGTTCAGCGGGGGCATCTGAGAGCCGGGCACCATCTCTTGCGGCCGTTTAAAATATTCCAGCATCCAGGCCGCGGTTTTGCGAACGGCCGGCCGGGCCAGATCGCCGATCGCTTTGCCGGGGCCGTGGCAGGACGTACAGTTCTCTCTCCGGAAATAGCCAATGCCCGCCACTTCCTCGGGCGTCATCTCCTGCCAGGCCTGCTGCGGAGCGTCGAGTAACTCTGTGTTCAGCTCCAGTGGCTTGGGCGAGTCAATGACTGCCTTCGCCGTCAGCCCCGTCCACACCAGGATGGCGAGAAAGAGCACGCCAAAGGCGACGGTACGTTGGCGAAGGCGGTTCAGCTTGCCGCGGTCGAAGAACGGGACCAGAAACAGGCCCAGCACGGCGAGGCCCGGCAGGATCACCGAACCGACAATTTCGAGCGAGCCGGGAAAGACCTTCAGCAGTTCATAAAGAAAAAGAAAATACCAATCCGGCTTGGGAATATAGCTGGTGTCGGTGGGGTCGGCGAGGCGTTCCAGCGGCACCTTGGCCGCCACTGCGAGCACAAATAGCAAAACGAAGGAGGCGAAGATGGCCACGGTGTCGATAAAGACTTGGCCGGGATAGAACTTCTTCGGCGGCTTGGTTTCGATGGCCGCCGGCGCCACTCCGTGCTTGCGCACCAGGAAGATATGCAGGGCGATCAGGATCATGGTGAGCGGCGGCAACAGCAATACGTGCGCCGCGTAGAAGCGCGTAAAGGTCACCACGCCAATGCTGCCATCGCTCCCCATTAGCCGTTCGATGTAAGGCCCGAAAAACGGCGCCGAAGCCGCGATCTTCGTCGTCACCACCGTGCCCCAGTAAGCCCGATTGTCCCAGGGCAGCAGATAGCCCGTCAGGCCGAACGCCAGCGTAATCAGCAAAAGCACCACCCCCAGAATCCACGTCGCTTCCCGCGGCTTTTTGTATGCCCCCCATAGAAAGGCCTGGCACATGTGCAGCACCACCACCACGATCATCATGCTGGCGCCCCAGTGGTGCAAACCGCGCATCAGCGCGCCGCCCGTAAGTTCCATCATGATGTACTTCAGGCTGTTGTAAGCCTCGCCCGGCGTAGGCGCGTAATTGAAAGCCAGCATGATGCCGGTGAAGGCCTGCAGCATAAACAGGAATGCCGCGATGCTGCCAAATACCTGGTGCCAGCCGCTCGAACCCGGAATCTCTTCGTACAGAAAGCTGCGGACGGCCGTTTCAATGCCGGTTCGTTCTTCAAGCCAATCGACGATTTTCCGGTTCATCTGCCTAACCCTTCACCACTTCGCCGATCATCAGTTTCGTGCCTTCCACCTTGATCTGATATCGGTCCAGCGCGCGCGGGGCGGGGCCGGAGAGCACTTTGCCATCGACGGAGAAGCCCGAAGCATGGCAAGGGCAGATGAACTCCTTCTTCCGGTCGTCCCAGTGAAAGGCGCACCCGAGATGCGTGCAACTCGGCGCGAAGGCGATCGCCTGATTCGTCGCCGTTTTCACCACCCACGCGCTCGTCTTTTCGTTGGTCACCTTCCAACCGTCGGCGCGATTGCGACGGAAGACAATCTCCTCCGGATTGTTGATCGTCAATTCCTTCAAGTCGGCGGCTTCCACAAAGTCAGTCTTCTTGCGGGCTTTAGGCGGGAACAGCAGGTAGATCAGCGCGGGCGTGGTCATGGCGGCACCCATCACGGCCCACAAACCGAAAATGCCACTCAACTGAAATGTGCGTCGATCCATGATGCGAGAAGACTCCCTTGGTATCGCCATTGTATCTCTAGATCATCACTCCCGATCCCCGATATCATCCGCGCGCCGTACTAGCCCAGGTTCTACAATCGGTTCATGCGTACCCTCTTGTTTCTCCTCGCCAGCCATCTGGCGGCCGCCGACCTGCCCAAGCTGCGAGTGCTCATCGTCGATGGCGTGAATAACCACGACTGGCAAGCGGGAACGCGCGGCCTGCGGCAGATCCTCGAGGCCACGGGGCGCTTCACCGTAGCCGTGTCCACCAGTCCTGACCGCGAGGCGCCACCCTCGGCCTGGGCCCGCTGGCGTCCCGACTTTGCCAAATACGATGTCGTCATCAACAACTTTAACGGCGGTCACCTCGAAAACGGCGTCCGTTGGCCGGCAGAGGTGGAGTCCGCATTGCTCAGGTTCCTACGCGGCGGTGGTGGCTTGGTGCTCTTTCACGCGGCGAACAATGCTTTCTTGAATTGGCCCGAGTATCAGGAAATGGCTGGCCTGTTGTGGCGGGACCCGAAGTTTGGCCCCGGGCTGATCGTCAATGAGCGGCATCGCGTGGAGACGGTGCCCGCGGGGGAAGGGCCCAAGCCAGGCCATGGTCCGCGGCACGATTTTCAGATGGAGGTGCTCGATCCTCAGCATCCCATCACGCAAGGTTTGCCCGCCAAGTGGCTCCATCCCTCTGAGCAACTCACGCACGGGCAGCACGGTCCGGCCGAAGGGCTCAAGCTGTTGACCTATGCGTGGTCAAAGGACTCCAAGCGCAACGAACCCATGGATTGGGTGCGCCGTTACGGCCGGGGCCGCGTGTATGTCACGATGCTCGGCCACACTTGGCGCAACGAGCCGAATCCGAACTACGATTGCGTAGGGTTTCAGACGCTCGTCGCGCGCGGTACGGAGTGGGCAGCCACCGGCAAGGTGACAATCGCTACGCCGGCCGAGTTGCCGACGCCAGAGCGGGCCGTATTGCATACCTTGGAGGTGCGTTAAATGTTACGCCGTAAGTTCCTGGCGGCGTCGTTTCTGGCCGCCGCCCCTGTCAGTAAGCCTAATTTTATTGTCATGCTGATCGACGACTATGGTTGGAGCGATTCCGGTTGTTATGGCAGTAGTTACTATGAGACGCCAAATCTGGATCAGTTAGCCCGCGATGGCGTGCGATTTACCAACGCCTATGCCGCCTGCCCGGTCTGCTCCCCCACTCGAGCCAGTATCCTCACCGGTAAGTACCCGGCGCGGCTCCGGCTTACTGACTGGATTCCGGGCCGCAAACAATGGCCTAGCGCGCGTGTGCTTACCCCCGCCTTTGAGCAGTCGCTGCCCTTAA
>JAYVUQ010000481.1:0-5130 GCA_043787785.1 Bryobacteraceae bacterium | reverse complement strand
GCGGCGAACAATCGCCGGGTATCGATTATCGTGCAGTACAACAAGCCGAAGCCCAAGCCGGAGGAAACAGACGCCAAGGACGAGCACGGCAAGGCCAAGGAAGCGTCCCCAAAGAAGGACGAGCATGGCAAGGCTGAGCCGGATAAGGGCAAGCCGGATAAGGGCAAGAAGGCCGACAAGCCGGCCGAACATGAAAAGGCACCCGAAACCAAGGCACTGGACGTCAAGGGCAAAAAAGAGCCCGTGGCCGAAAAGGCACCCGCCCTGTCAGCCGAAAAGGCACCGGAAAAGGCTGCGGCCAAAGCTGCCGCTCCCGCTGCCGAGCCCGATAGTGAAGACAAGCCCAAGAAGAAGCGGCGTAAGAAAAAGGCCGACGAAGCTGCTCACTAAGCCGTATGGCGGATCTGTGTGACCGGTAAGAGCTGATTGGTACGGTCGTTTAAGACCTTCATCATCTCCTTTTCGTTGCGATTAAGATCGTGCAGGGTCATGCGGTTGAGGACATTCTCAATCATCGCTTGCAGCGTCTGCCAGACCGGGCGAAGGCTACAGTCGCTATTGTGGGCGCAAGCCTCTTGGATGCCGGAATGCCGGTCGCAGAATGAGGGACCGTAAAGCCGACCACCCAGCAATTCGAGCACGGAGCCAACCGTGATCTGTTCGGAATTTCGCGAGAGAGTATACCCCCCGGACTGTCCGCGGACACTGGCGACAAATCCTCCCATCCTCAACAAACGCATCAACTTGGCGACGTTGGGAACAGACAGGCCTTCGGCGCGGCTAATCTCGGGTATACTGAGGCTGGCCCCTTCACCCTGTCGCGCCATGTGGAGCAGGCAACGGAGCCCGTACTCCTCCTGAGCACTCAATTTCATGTGGCAATTGTAATAGATGCCCATTTGAATTGCTGAGAATTTTGCAAACTTAATTTAAGTCACGTCAAAAACAAGCCCTTCCCCTTACATAAAAAAGTAACCGATGTCTTTCCAAATCCCTTCCTACCGAGAGCTTCAGGTCAATCCGGCGCTGCCGGAATCCTTGAAGAGACTTCCTGAGCTAGCCCACAACCTGTTGTGGAGTTGGGACCATCATTTGCGGACGGTGTTCCGCCGACTGGACCCGGTAACCTGGCGGGCCAGCCACAACCCCGTGCTGATGTTGAGCCGCCTGCCCCAACAGACGCTGGAACGGGCGGCGGCCGATGCCCGGTTCATGGCTGTCTACGAGCGGGCCTGCGAGCGCTTTGACGCTTACATGAAGCGCGCGCCCATGGATTTGAAGCAGCCGGGCGATGAGAACTTACTGATCGCTTACTTCTCGATGGAGTACGGCCTCACCGACTGCCTGCCGGTGTATTCGGGCGGCTTGGGTGTCTTGTCCGGCGACCACATGAAGGGCTCGAGCGACGCGGGGCTGCCGCTGATCGGCGTGGGGTTGGCCTATCAGAAGGGTTATCACCAGCAGTCGCTGAATCCGGATGGCTGGCAGATGGAGCTGTATCCGGTGAACGATTTTCACCTGATGCCGTGCCGGCCGGTGCGGGACGGGAATGGTAACGAAGTGCGCGTGCAGGTGAACCTGCCGTTTGCCACCATCACCATCAAAGTGTGGCTGGTGGAAAGTGGCCGGAACAAGCTCTATTTGCTGGATACCAACATTCCGGAGAACCCCACAGAAGAGCTGCGGAACATCACCGAGAACCTGTACGGCGGCGACCACGGAACGCGGATCAAGCAGGAGATCGTGTTGGGTATTGGCGGGCTGCGGGCGCTCAAAAAAATGGGCTACCAACCGACCGTGTTCCACATGAACGAAGGGCACGCCGCGTTTCTGGCGCTGGAGCGCATCCGCGATCTGATGGATGAGCACAAGCTGAACTTTGCCGAGGCGCTAGAGGCAACGCGCGAAAGTAACATCTTCACGACGCACACGTCGGTGCCCGCGGGCATCGACTTGTTCGAAGGGGCGCTGGTGTGGGATCACCTGAGCCGCTTCTGCAACGAGGGCGGCATCACGCCGGAGCAGTTGTTCAGCCTGGGCCGCCGGGTGAGCAACGATACGAACGAAAAGTTCTCGATGGCGATTACGGCGATGCATTGCTCGGCATTCCGCAACGCGGTGAGCGTCTTGCATGGGGCGGTGTCGCGCGACATGTGGGGCGGCTTGTGGCCGAATCTGCCGACGGACGAAGTGCCGGTTACGGCGGTGACCAATGGCACGCACTTGCCTTCCATGTTGAATGGCGACCTGGCCACGGTGTTCGATAGCTACTTACAGCCGGATTGGCGCGATCGGCATCAGGAACCCGGTATCTGGGCACAGGTGGACGAGATTCCGCGCGAGGAGATTTGGGAAGCGCATCGCAAGCGCAAAAAGCAGCTGTCGATTTTTGTGAAGGAACGCGCGGCGGTGACGGCGCGCAAGCGCTACGCTTCGGCCGCCGAGATCCGGCGCATTGAAGAGGGCTTCGATCCCGACGTATTCACGATCGGCTTTGCGCGTCGTTTTGCCACTTACAAGCGCGCCACGCTGCTGTTCCGCGATCCGGAACGGTTGAAGCGAATCCTGCTGAGTGCCGAGCGGCCGGTGCAGATTGTGATCGCCGGCAAGGCGCATCCGAAGGACGTGCCGGGCAAGACCTTCATCCGCGAGATTGCGCTGCTGTCGCGCGATCCGGAACTGCGCAATCGCGTGGTGTTCCTCGAAAACTACGGCCTGCGCATCGCCAAGGAGATGGTGCAAGGCGTTGACCTGTGGCTCAACACGCCGCGGCGCGGCGAAGAGGCCTGCGGTACGTCTGGCATGAAGGCGGCCCTCAACGGCGTGCTGAACCTCAGCATTCTGGACGGCTGGTACGACGAGGCCTATGAGGATTCGGGCGGCTGGGCAATTGGCGGCCGCGAGGAGTATCGGGAAGATCAGGATGATCTGCATGCGCTCGACATCTACTCGGCGCTCGAGAACGACATTCTGCCGCTCTATTACCGCCGCAACGATGACGGCGTGCCAGCGTGCTGGGTGGACCGCATGAAGACTTGCCTCAAGAACATGAGCCCGCGCTTCAATGCGCAGCGCATGCTGGAGGATTACACCACCGGCTTATACCGTCCGGCACACGCGGCCTTTGACCAGATGCGCTGTGGCGCATTCGCTTTGGCGCGCGAACGGGCGAAGTGGGAAGACACGGTGCAGGGGGTTTGGGACCGGGTGCAGATTCGCGAAGCGGGTCCGGTGACGCCGGTGAAGGAACTCACCGCGGGCGAGGCGGTAACGCTGCGGGCGGTAGTGGATTTGGCGGGCTTGGAACCGGCCGACATTCGCGTGGAGGTAGTGGTGGGGCGCATGGGAGCGGACGGCCAACTGGGTCAAACGCGGATAGCGCGGTTAGAACCGGCCGATATGGGAGCCAAAACATTGGATGGCCTTCATGTTTTTACGCTCCGGCTGGTACCAGAACTCGTGGGGCGTTTGGGTTATGCTTTCCGGATTAGTCCCAATCAAACTACCGATCCATTGCGGCGTTCCTGCCAGGGGCGTATGAAATGGAGTTAGGGATTTTGGCCGCGGAAAGTAAGCGCTAAAGTTCGCACTGGATTTGTCCGAAAGAACATGCTATAAGGGTGGAGTCCTATCCGATCCTGTGCGAACCTTCTCGCGAGCCGTATCCCCCAAGTTTTTAGGAGCCTTCGGCTTCCCGGAAGACGAGCGGCGAATGAGAAGAAAAGTCTGGCCAGTCTGCACGATTCGCCTCGAGCGAAATCCGTGTAACTAGTAAGACACGAACGGATAATTACGGGCTAGTTCTTAAGACCATTTTTTCCAGTCCCCAAACCCACAATACGTCGCGGTATCTACCCATCGGGCAGATCTGCGCAAGACTGAACTGGAAATCCGCAAGGGAGCATCTTTTCATGGATGACGACCGCAAATACCGGCAAAACGGCTACCAGGACCGCGGCTTTGATCGCGGCGGCGACCGCGGTTTCGATCGCGAAAAACCGAAGCCACAAGGCCCCCGCCCGTCGATCGACATCACTGGCCCTCGTCTGCCGCGCATGGTGCAAACCATCACGGCTTCGCGCTGTTACAACTGCGCGACGACGTTGCCGCACGATATTGACTTTACAGGGAATTGTCCCAAATGCCAGGCTGTGTTGCATTGCTGTAAACAATGCGCCCACTTTGAGGCTTCGACACGTTTTCAGTGTCTGAAGCCGATTCCCGAGCGTATTGCTTATAAAGAGCGGGCGAATCTGTGCCAGTTATTTTCGCCGCAGGTGACGGTGGCCCGCGATGCGGCCCGCGAATCGGATTCAAATTCGATGCGCGCGCCAATTTTACCGAATGGTCCGGCACCGAAGAGCGCGAGCGATGCGCGCGCGGCCTTCGATAACTTATTTAAGAAGTAACTAAGGGGCGGGCTAACTCCAGCGCTCCCCAAAGGACGCTGTCGTCCCCTAGTTCTGCTGGTACTACGTCAATGCGGGCACGCGACCAGTTCGTCATCTGGATGCCTAACTCCTGGCGTAACGGTATGAAGAGCGCATCGCCCGCTTTACTGATGCCTCCGCCGACCACGATGCAGGCGGGGTTGAGTAACATCAGCGCGGCTTTCAGGCCGAGCGACAAGTCCACAACATAACGTGCGACAAAGTGTGGGTCCATTAATAATTCCTTGGCGGGGCGGCCATGATCGCGTTCGAGCCACAGGCCGCAGCAGAGGCGCTCGAAGCAGCCTCGCGCTCCACAGAGACAGACAGGGCCATCGGGGCGAATGGTGAGATGCCCGATTTCGCCGCCGTAACTATCGGCGCCGCGGTGGACCCCGTGCTCAGTAAGGATGCCGCCGCCGATGCCCGTCGATAGGGTCATGTAGAAAAGGGGCCTTGTCTGGCGTCCAGCGCCGTGTTGGCCTTCGCCTAGGGCACCCACGTTGGCGTCGTTGTCCATCAGGACGGGAACGCCGAGCTCATGCTTGAGGAAGAGAGGCAGGGCGTAGTCGCTCCAGCCACCGACGTGGGTGGAGAGGGCGATACGTTGGTCATCGTAAATGACGGGTCCGCCGAAGCCGACACCACAGACGCCGAAGCCAGGCCCGGCTTGCCAACCGCGGGCGATGGCGACGATGCG
>JAYVUQ010000480.1:0-3587 GCA_043787785.1 Bryobacteraceae bacterium | reverse complement strand
ACGCGGGGTCCGCAATCCACCGTGTAGTGGTTTACGTACATGCCCACAAACTTGTCAGCCAGCGACGGCTCCAGGTCCCGGGCAAAGTGCATCGAGTACTCCAGCGCCGCCTCGCGATTGGCCAGTGAATATTCAATACTCTCGCGCATCAAACGGCAACATTCAGAACGTACGTTCGCTGGCAAATCACGCCGCAAAGCATTCGCGCCCAAGGGCAGCGGAAAGCCAGTTTCTTTTTTCCACCAAACGCCGAGGTCGACGATCCGGTGAAAGCCGCTCTTGCCGTAGGTCAATTGGCCCTCATGAATGATCAAACCCGCATCCACCACGCCATCCTGCACCGCGTCCAGAATCTTGTCAAACGGAATCACCACCGCCTCAAAGTCCGGCTGAAAAAGGCGGCAGGCTAGGTACGCGGTGGTCAACTTCCCAGGGACGGCGATGCGCTTACCCTTCAGATCACCAGGGGCGATGGGGTGGCGCGACACGAGCATCGGGCCGTAGTCGTCACCGATGCTGGAGCCGGCGGCCATCAGAAAGTACTTGTCGGCCACGTAGGGATAGGCGTGGTAAGAAATGGCCGTCAGTTCGTACGCGCCCTTAATCGCCTGTTGATTCAAGGTTTCGATGTCGCTAAGCAGGTGCTTGACGACCACCAGGTCGGAGCGGATCTTTCGCGTCGCCAAAGCATAAAACATGAAGGCGTCATCGGAGTCTGGACTATGGGCACAAACAATCTCTAGAGCGTTATCGGGTGAAGGCATGGAGGGCTAGGAGGGTTAATTCCTCCAAACTCTAGTCTAACAGGCTCGTCCACTAGTGGCGGCAGATGGCAACAAGTTCCTCGTGCAGCGCGCTCAAACGGGCATTCAACCGAATGAACTCCTCAGGCGCGGTGGTCAAATCGCCCTTCCGGCCAGCAAGTTCCAGAGCCAGCGCCGTCTCCACTACGCTATCAGCTCCAAAGTTCGAAACCGCTCCCTTCAGCGTATGCGCGCCACGCTCAACGCCGCACGGGTCTCCCGTCGCCAGTGCCTGCTCAATTTCGGCGACCGAGTTCGGGTAGTCGTCCAAAAAAAGCTGGGCGACTTCTTCCAGCAATTCCTGGTCGCCACCGACTCGCTCCAGCGCCATGGCCAGATTCAGTAAACTTAGGTTGTTGTTCACGCGTTGTTCTGCTCTTTCCCTAGTATCGGGGGAAATTGCGAAAAAGTTGAATGGAAAAATCACCTACTCCCGTTTTCCACCCTTATCAGGTTACCCTTTCTGGATCCTATCTGCTTGATTCGCGACCCGGTTCCCCATTTGTTGCCGTCGCCCTCCATGGCTATGGCCAAACCGCTGAAATGATCGGCACTTACGCCCGTCGCTTACTTGGGCCCGCCCCCACCATCGCCGCCATCCAAGCGCCACATCCCCAGTATATGGACGCCCTTCCCGCCACTCGCATCGGCTACAACTGGGGCACCACTGCAGACTGGCCCGCCGCCATCGCCCTCCATCACCGCATCCTACTGAATGTACTCGCTCAACTCCCGCCCTTGCCCGTCCTGCTCCTCGGCTTCTCCCAACCGGTCGGCCTCAACTATCGCTTCCTCGCCGCCCACCCCGGCCTCGTCCACGCCGCCCTCGGCCTCTGTGGCGGCGTCCCCAAAGACTGGCAACCCGCCGCCGTAATCCCCACCCCCATCCTTCATATCGCCCGCGATGATGACGAATTCTTCCCTACTTCCACCGCCATCACTTTCGAAACCCGCCTCCGCCAAGTAGCCGCCGACGTCGAATTTCAGCTCATCCCCGGCAAACACCGCTTCCCTTCCGATGGCCGCCGCCTGATTCGGCCCTGGATCCAGCGTATCTTCCACCATAACCTCGACGATTAGTACCAAAGTGCCATACCCAACTGACTTGATCGACATTGAGGTGTAATGTTATGCTCAAAGCCTCGATGTCGCTTTCGCATCTCCGTTCTATCGAAGCCGAGGCCATTCATATCCTGCGCGAGACCGCTGCGCAGTTTACCAAGCCCGTGCTCCTCTATTCCATTGGCAAGGACTCGTCTGTCCTGCTGCACCTGGCCCGCAAAGCCTTTCACCCCGGCCTCGTTCCTTTTCCGCTCCTCCACATCGACACCACCTACGAATACCCCGAGATGATCGAGTTTCGCGACTCCTTCACCAAGGAAATCGGCGCCCAGTTGCTGGTCTACACCAATGATGCCGCCATCGCCGAGGGCGCCAATCCCTATTCGCTGGGTACTTCCAAGTGCTGCGGCCTGCTGCGCACCAAGGCCGTCGTCGATGGCCTGAAGCACTACGGCTTCGATGCGGCGCTCGGCGGCGCCCGGCGCGACGAAGAAAAATCCCGGGCCAAAGAGCGCGTATTCTCCTTCCGGGATTCCAACGGCCACTGGGACCCAAAAAATCAACGCCCCGAACTCTGGAACATCTACAACGGCCGCGTCGACAAAGGCGAATCCATCCGCGTTTTCCCGCTTTCCAACTGGACTGAGTTCGACATTTGGGCCTACATTGAGCTCGAAAACATCGCCCTCGTGCCACTTTATTTCGCCAAAGAGCGCCCCGTGCTCGAGCGCGGCGGCACCTTGATTCCTTACGAATCGAACGTCCGCTTGATGCCGGGCGAAGAGCCCAAGATGGTGAAGATCCGCATGCGTTCGCTGGGTTGCACACCTTGCAGCGGCGCCATTCGTTCGGATGCCGACACCATCGGCAAAATCATTGAAGAGTTATTTGTCTTCCGCCGTTCCGAACGCGAAAATCGCGTCATCGACCACGATCAGGACGGCTCCATGGAACTCAAAAAACGCGAGGGGTACTTCTAAAGATGGCCACCGCGACCTTACCTTTACCGCTCACCCACTTCACGCAAAACACCAGCGAACGCACGTTGCTGCGCTTCTCCACCGCCGGTAGTGTCGATGACGGCAAAAGCACGCTTATCGGCCGGATGCTGGTGGAAACCAAGGGCGCTTTTGAAGACCAGATTGAGGCCGTGCGCTCCAGCAAAGTAAATCGCTCGGGCCGCGAACTGGATTTCTCCTTACTTACGGACGGACTTACCGCCGAGCGCGAACAAGGCATCACCATCGACGTA
Organism: Bryobacteraceae bacterium; assembly: GCA_043787785.1. Classification (GTDB taxonomy): domain Bacteria; phylum Acidobacteriota; class Terriglobia; order Bryobacterales; family Bryobacteraceae; genus JALHNI01. Next base: position 470 of record JAYVUQ010000480.1, on the reverse strand, counting down.
GCCTACCGTTACTTCTCGACGCCCAAACGTAAGTTCATCGTGGCCGACACTCCGGGCCACGAACAGTACACCCGTAACATGGCCACCGGTGCTTCCACTGCCGATGTAGCCGTCATTCTGATCGACGCCCGCAAAGGTGTGCTCGAACAATCGCGCCGCCATGCCTATATCTCGGCCTTGCTGGGCATTCGTCATCTGGCAATCGCCATCAATAAGATGGACCTGGTTGATTTCTCGCCCACCGTCTACAACGCCATCGTTGCCGATTTCCGCTCGCTCAGCCCACATCTGCGCGGCGCCGCGTTGCACTTTATCCCGTTAAGCGCCCTCGATGGCGACAACGTTGTCGGCCGCAGTGAGCGCACTCCCTGGTATACCGGCCCCACGTTGCTTGAGTTTCTCGAAAACGTCGAGATCGCCCCGCCCGCCAACGAGTCCTTCCGCTTCCCGGTGCAACTTGTCATTCGTCC
>JAYVUQ010000479.1:0-9452 GCA_043787785.1 Bryobacteraceae bacterium | reverse complement strand
CAAGCGATCATCCCCTGGGCCACCAACGCTTATACCGAGCGCGTCATTGCGCGCACCCGCGCCGAGTTTGGCGCCGACTTCTGGGGCTTCTGGATGCTGGGCGGTATGGCCGGCGGCGGTATGGGCTTCATGTTCGCGCCCGAAGTGAAGCCTCGCGCCATGGTCCGGTTGGCAGAGATCTTGAGCGAGGCCAAGCGCGAGCTGGAAGCTGCGGTCCCGTTTGCCATGGAGCCCGTGGTTTATAACTTCGCCATCAATGAAGACGGCACCCGCTGCGACTTACTCCGGGGCCCACTGGCCTTAATGCCGCCCGGTTACTACAACTTACTCACTCCTGCCCTGCTCCGGCTCGATCCACGCACGCTCTCGCCCAGCCGCCTCGCGGAGCTGGAGCGCCTCGGCGAGGCTGCCCGCGGCTCCGGCAATTACTCTGCCTTGCCGCGCGTCCTCTTTGAGACGTTGATGCCGCAGGCCATCTCCACCGTCCAAAGCGATGCCTTGCCCGCACTGCTCGAGCAATATGGCTTTGATCGCCAGCACCACGAACTCATCCGGCAAGAGATCCGGCAAGGCCGCATCGGCTTGGCCCAAAACCGGCTGCCCTCCACGGCCACCCTCACCGATGTCGACCCGGCCGAAATTGCCGACTCCGCGCGCGACCTCACCGCTCAGCACGCTCGCCTCGGCGAACAAGCCCTGCGCGACGGCGCAGTCGCCGTCGTCACTCTTGCCGGTGGCCTCGGCACCCGCTGGACGAAGGGTGCCGGCGTCGTCAAAGCCCTCAATCCCTTTGCCAAAATCGCCGGCCGCCACCGCGACTTTGTCGAGGTCCACCTGGCGAAAAGCCGGCAGGTCAATCGGCAATTCGGCATCGCCCTGCCCCACGTCTTCACCACCAGCTACCTTACCCATCCCGGCATGCGGCGCGTAAATTACGAATATGAGGGGCCCCTGTTACTATCTTCCGGCCGCAGCATCGGCCTGCGCATGGTCCCCACCGAACACGACCTGCGTTTCGCCTGGGAACAAAGCCGCCAGCAGCAGTTGGACGAGCGCCAGCAGAAGATGCGCGCCAATGTGCGCAACGCGCTCATCAGCTGGGCCAAAGGCGCGGGCGAAGCCGCCGATTACACCGATAACCTGCCGCTCCAATGTCTGCACCCGGTGGGCCATTGGTACGAAATTGCCAACTTACTATTGAATGGCACGCTCGCCCAGTTACTCGCTGGCCAGCCGAACTTACAGTACTTACTCGTTCACAATATCGACACGCTCGGCGCTTCGGTAGATCCCGCCCTCCTCGGCTGGCACATCGCCACGGGCGCTCACCTCACCACCGAAGTTATCCCCCGCTTCATTGAAGACCGCGGCGGCGGCCTCGCCAAAGTGAATGGCCGCGCCCGCCTGGTGGAGGGCTTGGCGTTGCCCAATGAAGAGCTCGAATTCGAACTCTCCTTTTACAACTCGCTCACCACCTGGGTTAGCATTCCGGCACTGCTGAAGGCTTTCGGCCTCGTCAGCGCCGATCTTCAGAACGCGGAACGAGTCCGCGCCGCCGTCCGTCGGCTGGCCGCGCGCATGCCGACTTACCTCACTTTGAAAGACGTCAAAAAACGCTGGGGCAAAGGACAAGAGGACATCTACCCAGTTGCGCAATGGGAAAAACTCTGGGGCGACATGACCGCCCTCCCCGAAATCGACAGCCGCTTCATCGCCGTCCCCCGCCCGCGCGGCCAACAACTCAAAGAACCTGCCCAACTCGACGGCTGGTTAAGAGACGGCTCTGCGGCTTACGTAGAGTCGCTAGGGCTTTGGGGACGATAGGCGAAACCCTCAAACCAGCTTCGCCTCCAAGTGAATCTCCACCCCGGCCAAAGCCTTCGATATCGGGCAATTCGCCTTCGCATTCGCCGCTGCTTCGGCAAATGCCGCCGCATCGATGCCCGGCACTGAGCCTTCGGTCGTCAGCAGGATCTTGCTGATCACGAAGCCCGCATCGGTCTTATCCAGCGACACGGTGGCCGTCGTATGAATGTGCGTCGGCGGCGTGCCCGCGCGCGTCAGAACGCCAGACAGAGCCATGGAGAAACATCCGGCATGCGCCGCGCCCATCAGCTCTTCCGGGTTGGTCCCCACCCCATCGGCAAACCGGGTGTTGAAGGAATATTGCCCTTCGAAGGCACCGCTGCCCAGCTTTACTGTGCCGGTGCCCTTCATCACATCGCCATTCCAATGCGCTTCCGCGCTGCGGGTAATCATATCCGGCTTGGATGGCGCAAGCCGCCTTAGGGATTCATCTCGAAGCGAGCCTTCTTCACCACCGCCACATACTGGCGTGCCCGCTCTTCAAAGACCTCATACTTGCCCGCCTGGATGGTGGCCGCATCGATCAACTCGCCGCCCACCGCCACCGCGCAAGCCCCGGCCTTCAAAAATTCGCCCGCCGTCTCCAGATTCACGCCGCCCGTCGGCGCCATCTCGATTTGCGGAAACGGCCCCTTGAGCGCCTTGATGTACTTCGGCCCGCCCATGTTGCCGCACGGGAACACCTTCACCACGTCCGCGCCCGCTTCCCAAGCCGTCAAAACCTCGGTCGGAGTCAGCGCGCCCGGGAAGATGGGTTTCGAATACCGGTGCGCCATCTCGATGGTGGAAAGCTTGAGCGCTGGCGTTACAAAGAATTGCGCTCCGGCCAACATGCAGGCCCGCGCCGTCTCTGGGTCCAGCACCGTGCCCGCCCCCAGAATGATCTTGTCGCCCAAGGAATTAGCGATCTTTTCCAGGGCCTGGAGCGCACCCGGCACCGTCATCGTAATCTCGGCGACGATGATCCCGCCACGGGTAATCGCTTCGATCGACTTGATGGCGCTCTCGGCGGAGTTCGTGCGCACCACGGCCACAATGCCCGCCTCAAGCATGGTCTGGAGAATTTGCTGCTTATTCATGCACCTACTAGCTTACTGCTACAGCGGAAAGTCCCCATCCACGTAGCAATAAATCTCGGTCCCCTTTTTCGCCAGGATGCCCTCCGCCAAGGTGCCGGACGACAGGCCCGCGGCCTCAATTGGGTGGCGCACATGATCAGACGCCCCACCTGCCACCCGCGAGCGAATCCGAATCTGCCGGCCATCGGCGGCCCGCACCGTCTCCAACTGCAACACCACCCGCGGCCCCTTCCCCAGAAGTTTTCTGCCAGGCATGATAGCTAGCGTGACGTTCAGGGGCGCACCGGCCGCAATCACCACCCGCCCATTCACCACCACATTTTCCGACACCGACATCTTCAAAGCCGCTGCCGGACGCGCCTCCCGCAGTATGTCCTCTTCCAGCATCACGCGCACTCGCGTTCCATCGGCCAAGATGGCCGAAGCCCCTTTTTTTGCGTCACCGGCTACAGTCGGCGTCGCCACCGGGGCATCCGGACCCTTAACCGCAACGCCTGCCGCACTACCGGCCATCGGACCGACCGTAGCAAGGGGCGCCCCCGCCGGAGACGCAGATTTTACCGGCGCACCAGCCACCACCACTGGCGCAGCCGCTACCAACGCCGGCGCGGCAGCCACCACCGCCTTCGGATCCCGCATCACCGATACCACCGTTTCCGACACGCCGCTCTTCCCCAGCCGGATCAGCTCCGGCGTCGACAAGTCGAACTTCGTCTTGGCCGAACGCAGTTGCGACACAATAAATCGCTCCGGCAGCTTTGCCTTCACCATCTCGATCACACTCTCGTTGGTGAGCACATCGGGCATCGGCGGTGGTGGCGGCGGTTGGTGCGCCACTACCGCCTCGGCCGGCTCTTTGGTCTCCTCCACCGGCGTCGAAAACCGCGGCCAGAAGAACGCCGCCAACAGACCGGCCACCACCACGAATCCGCCCAAGCCCAGCCAAAGCCCCGACTTACTGCCGCCGACCGCCGGTGCGGCCGACCCGGAAGGTGCAGGCGGAGGAGTGATCACCGAGGCCGCCACCTCCGCCGCCATTCTTTGCGATGCCGTCTTCGACAAAATCCCGCTGTCATGCGCCGCTTTGATCCGCGCAATCTCGTCGCGCACTTGCCCCATAGTCTGGTACCGGTCGGCGGGGTTTTTCCGCAAACATTGATTCACCAGCGCCACCAAATCCGCCGGCACAGATTCTTGCACATCCTCGGAAAAAGCTGCTGGTTCATCCCGTAAAATCGCCGTCAACGTGGCGATCTGCGAGCCTCCCGCAAACGGAGGCTTGCCCGCCAACATCTCGTACATCACCCCGCCAAACGTAAACATGTCGGACCGCGCATCCACTAGCTTCCCCTCGGCCTGCTCCGGCGACATGTAATTGATCGTCCCCAACAAAGACCCCTCAATCGTCTGCGGACCCAACGTCCGCGTCGCATCGCTGCTCGGGTCTCCACTCGTCGATTCCGGCGCCACCAGCTTGGCCAACCCAAAGTCCAGCAGCTTCACCAAACCCTGGGCCGAAATCATCACATTGGCTGGCTTCAGATCCCGGTGCACGATGCCCGCCGCATGCGCCGCCGACAGGGCCTCCGCCACTTGCAGGCCATAGGACAGCACCTGCCGCAACGGCAGGCCGCCCGGTTGAATCGCTTGCGTCAGCGTCTTCCCCGTCAAATACTCCATCACCAGGCAATCGCCGCCCGCGTCCGCCAACAGGTCATGCACCGTAATGATGTTCGGATGGTTTAAGCCAGAAGCCGCTTGCGCTTCCTGCAGAAAACGGCGGCGCCGGTCCGGATCCGAAAGTTTGGCTTGCGGCAGAATCTTAATCGCCACCTGCCGGTTTAAGCGGGTATCGCGAGCGGCATACACCTCGCCCATGCCGCCCTCCCCGATTTTCGAGGTGATCTCATACTGCGCAATCGACCGGCCGATCCAGCTCATTCCGTGAATTCGTTTCTCCGGCACGCCAGCAACAGATGACGGCTAGTTAATGCCATAGCTTCGATTATATGCTCCACATTGACGTTCCATTTGGCGATACAATCCGAATCATGTTCAAAACCCTGTCGATTCTTTTACCCCTTGCTCTCTTGGTCTTCGCCGGCGGCTACCTCTCGGGCCTGCACGCCGCCGCACCGGCCAACGTTTACGAACTTCGTACCTACACCACCTTGGAGGGCAAGCTGGAGAACCTGAACGCCCGCTTCCGCAATCACACCACCCGCATTTTTGAGAAGCACGGCATGACCAACATTGGCTACTGGACGCCCATGGACGGTCCCACGAAGAGCAATACCCTCATCTACATCATTTCCCACAAGAGCCGCGACGCCGCCAAAGCCTCCTGGGATGCTTTCCGCAACGACCCCGAATGGAAGAAAGTGGCCGCCGAATCTGAGAAAGATGGCAAGATCAACCAGAAAGTCGAAAGCGTCTTCCTGGAACCCACCGACTATTCGAAATTGAAGTAACTTCTCGTGATGCGGCGAAGCCTCTGGCTCGGTATCGTTTTGCTGGCGGCAGTTTCACTTTGGAACTGCCGCCAGGGGAACCCTTTGGCGACGATACCCAACGTGAGGCCTCAGTTGGAAAACCTTCCCGAACGCTTCAGCCGACCCGCTACCTGGGAATGGGGAAAGCTCCAAAGTGCGGATGGCGCGCTGCTGCGGATTGGTTCCGCTAAGCCAGTTACTGGCGCTACCAAAGGCACGGTGATCTTCGTCGGCGGTTATACCGAATTCGCCGAAAAATACTTCGAAACCTACCGTGACTTACTCGCCCGTGGCTATGGCGTCGGCACCCTCGACTGGCGCGGTCAAGGTGGCTCACAGCGTTACTTTCCCAACCCACAAATGGCCCACTCCCTGGGCTTTGAACACGACACGCAAGACCTCGCCACTTACTTACAAAACAACACCACCCAGCCCGTCTACCTGCTCGCCCATTCCATGGGGGGTAACCTAGCCCTCCGCCTGCTGCACGATCACCCCCGGTTAGTCCGCGCCGCTGTCCTGTCCGCTCCTGCTTTGCGCATCGGTTCCCGCGCCGGCATGCCCGCCTGGCAAGTCCGCACCCTCTCGGGCCTCATGATCGCCGCCGGCTTCGGCGAAGCTTACGCCCTGGGCCAGCACGATTGGCAGGACGACCCCACGCGCAACGCCCTCACCAGCCCCGTCTCCCATGATCTCGAACGCGACCAAACCGCCCTGCGCTGGTTCCGCGAACGCCCCGAGCTACGGCTAGGAGGAGGCACCTATCGCTGGGCCTACGAGTTTTACCGCTCTTGCGCCACCGTGATGGCCCCCGCGTACCTCCAAGCCATCCGCACTCCCATCCTCATCGGCTCCGCCGGACAAGACACCTTCGTCGACCCCGCCGCCCACACCAAAGCTTGCCCCCAACTCCCCGCCTGCCGCCTCGTTACTTACCCAAACTCCCGCCACGAGTTACTCATGGAAACCGACTCTATCCGTACGCCTTGGCTGACCGAAATCGATCGCTTTTTGGCTGCTCATTGACCGGCTGGTAAGATGCTGGTATTGAATGGCGATTGAAGGAACAGACTTCGACCAGAAATCCCTCCACGTTCTTTGTCAGCCAAACCCTGACTGGAACGCGCTGGCTTGTGACTGCGTGGCGTTCGCCAATGGTGTTGGGGGACAGCTTGTTATCGGTATTGAGGACGGTGACGATCAACCTCCGGTCCATCAAAATGTTAGCGATTCATTAGTCGAGCAGGTCCGCAAGCGCATCCCGCAACTCACCAGCAACGTAACAATTTCAGTCAGTACGTCGGTCGCCGCAAATGGTGGAAAGTACCTTGTGATCAGCATTCCACGCTCTAGCGCTATCGCCGCAACTTCTGACGGTCGCTACTTCATCCGTATCGCCGACGAATCTAGGCGCTTGATGCCGGACGAGCTGCAGCGGTTGCTAAACGACAAAGGCGCCTTCATCTGGGAATCGCAGACATCCATGAAGATTCCGCGGCAGCAAGTGGACTTGGCAAAGCAAAGCGACTTTCTTGCGAAAATTCGGGCTTCGGACCGAGTCTCCGACTTCGTCAAAAATAAGTCTGATGGTGAGATCCTGGAGCATTATATGTTCGTCAAGGACGGCTTTCTCACGAATCTGGGGATTCTCTGGATTGGCCGCCGTCAAGACCGGGCAGTCTTGACGTACGCTCCCGTCGTCCAGTTCATTAAATACGATGAGCGTGGCCTCAAGGTGAACAAGCTCGTTTGGGACGACTTCACTCTGAACCCTCTAGAAATGATCGAAGCGATCTGGACCCAGATTCCGGATTGGCGCGAAAGCTATGAGTTCCCCGATGGTCTCTTCCGCAAACAGGTGCCGCACTTTGACGAGGTGGTAGTTCGCGAACTTCTCGCCAACGCCTTGGTTCATCGGCCTTATACGATGCGGGGAGACATCTTCATCAATCTTCACCCGGAACATCTCGAGATTCACAACCCCGGTTTGCTCCCCCTCGGCGTCTCGCCCGCGAATATTTTGCATGCTTCAATCAAAAGGAATGAGCTTCTTGCCAAGACTTTCTACGACCTGAAGCTGATGGAGCGGGAAGGCAGTGGCTATGATCGCATCTACGAAACGATGCTTGCTTCGGGTCGGCCAGTGCCTTCCGTTGTCGAGGGCCATGATCGGGTAATGGTGACAGTGCAACGACGCGTAGTGAAGGGTGTCGTGTTGGACTTCATGGTCAAGGCGGACCAGTCCTTCAGTCTCACCCAAAAGGAGAGGATCGCCCTGGGCCTGATCGCCCAACTTGAGTCGCCCACTTTGCTCGACTTGATGAAACACCTGGAGCTGAAGTCGGCCGAAGATACCAAACCCTGGCTCGGAAGGCTGCTGGATTGGGGCATCGTTCGTACCCGCGGCCGGACCAAAGGAATGCGTTATCTGATCGACCCGGATTTGCTCAGGAAGCGTGATTTCCAGGGCCGTACCACCCTCAAAGCCATCGAGCCGCATCGGCTTCGCGAGCTAATTCTGAGTGACTTGCGGATCTATCGCAATGCAAGCATTCGAGAAATTCATCTCCGCGTCGGCACTGAGATTGCCCGCAAGAATCTGCAACGAGAGCTTTTACGGCTCGTAAGTGATGGCGTCGTCGCAACCTCGGGAGACAATCGGTGGCGTCGTTATCAATTGGACAAAGAAGGGGGTTATGTCCAGTGATGTCCAATTGGCAATCCCTAAAATGAGCCCTCACAATTTTTATCTTATTGTAATTACAACTACTTAGCATCTCGGACACTTGCTCGCTATGGTAACCTATAACATCCAATCCGGCGTCAGATGAGTCTCCCAAAGTTTCGCTCGCCCACCCCAGGTTTGCTCGCTGGGCTCGCCGTCACGCTACTCGCGGTGATGCTCTATGCCGCGTTCACCATCCAGCAGATCCATCAGGTGCAGCAACTCCAAACCGAACTCGTCGAAAGCAACCGGCGGGACTCGTTGCAGTTGCTCCGGATCCAGGACAACCTGCACTCGCTGGGGCTCGTCATTCGCGACCTGCTCGACCAGTCAGAACCGTACCCGCTGAGTGCCTGGGCGCCGCAATTTCACCGCATCCGCGAAGACTTAAACGACGCCCTGCAATTGGCCCGCAAACCGGCGCAGGCCGAGTACCTCGATCGCTCCGCCCGCCAATTCTGGACCGCTGTTGACCAAGCCTTCGCCTACCCCAGCGAAGCCCGCGCCCGGCAGCAGTTCCGAGACTCCATCGAAGCCCGCCGGGCGTCGCTGGCGAACATCGTGGCCCGCCTGCTGGTGCGCAACAACGAGCGTGAACAACAGGCTGGCGCTCAGATCAGCGCCATCTACGCGCGCGTTGAGCGCAACGTCTACATCTTCCTCGCCGCCATGCTGGCCCTTTTGCTGGCTAGCGGGCTCTGGTTGATTGACGCCAACCGCCGCCTCTTCGCGGGCATCACGGACCTCTCGCTTCAGCGCAGCGAACTTGCCCGCCGCTTGATCGGCACCCAGGAGGACACCCTGCGGCAAGTGTCGCGCGAACTGCATGACGAGTTCGGCCAGGTGCTTACCGCGATTGGCGTCATGTTGCAGCGGCTCACGCGGCGCGGCGTCACTCCCGATGATGGCCTGTTGGAGGCACGGCAGATTGCGCAGGGCGCTCTGGAGTCCGTTCGCACCCTGTCGCAAACCTTGCAGCCGGTGCTGCTACAGGAGCAAGGATTACTGCCCACCATCGCCTGGTATCTGCCTACCATCCAGCGCCAAACCGGCCTCACGATTCATTACCAACCGCCCGCACCCTTCGACGTTGACCCCCAACGTGCTATCCATGTCTTTCGCATCCTGCAAGAGGCCTTAAATAACATCGTTCGCCATGCCGGCATCAACGAAGCCTTCGTACGCCTCACCGCCGACCCCTTCACGCTCGAAGTGGAAGACCACGGTTGCGGGCTCACCCCATCCAATACGCCTGGCATGGGGCTCACCGGTATGCGGGAACGTGCCGCT